>CAYPNZ010000345.1:0-3813 GCA_964411845.1 uncultured Anaerolineaceae bacterium | reverse complement strand
CTCAATCGGCGGGAAAAATGTGCTACTGCCCTTTTGCGGCTTTCAGTTGGTCAATATATTTCTGCAAATCGGATTTTACATTTTCAGGGGCAACTTTCAGCGCGGCTTCGGCGTGAGCGATGGCTTGGTCAATTTGTCCCGTTTGCTGATACAGCAGCGCCAGATTTTTATGGCTGTCGTAATCGTTGGGGATGGTTTGCAGCACTTTATTGTTGGCGTCAATTGCCTGCTGAATGCGTCCCGTTTGGGCGTAAATATAGCCCAAACTGCTCCAAATTTGCGCTTGTTGGTTCGGATTTGGAATTTTCTGCAACGCTTGCTGATACAAGGTTTCCGCCTGCTGATAGTTTTGCTGTTGCAGGCTGACATCCGCCAATTCCAGCAGGGATTTGGCGTTTTGATAGCCGAGTGCGGTTGCTTGTTGCAGATATTCGTTGGCTTGGGTGATAACGCCCGCCCGCAGATAGATGTGCCCGATTGCGCCCAGCACTTGCCCCCGTTTTTGCCGAATACCTTTGCTGTCGCCGGGGTGGTCGGCGATGTATTGATTGAACGCCGCTACCAAATCATCGGTGCGTTTGGCGGACAGATAGAAGTTCAACCGGCTGTCGAAATTGGCATCGGCGAAACTTGCCGGGTCAAGCGCGATGGCGTGGCGGTGCGCATCGAGCGCGGCATCCACATCCGATTTGGCGGCATAGGTGTCGCCGAGTTGCAGCCACGTGGGGGCATATTCGCTGTCGATTGCCACCGATTTTTTCAGCCAGTCCAGCGCGGTATCATAATCGCCCTGCATATAGTAGGTTTGCGCCAGCAAATTGTAATATTGCACGTTTTGCGGCGCGAGTTCGATGACTTTTTGGAAGAATGTTTTGGCTTTCTCAAAATACGACGGGTCGAGAACCTGTCCCAGCGTGAAATAATAGCGCCCCATATTGCCGGTATTGTCCGGATTGTAAATGTTGATGCGGCGGGCTTCCAGGGCGATTTTTTCGCCGTCTTTCCACGCTTTTTGCCGCGCGGCGGCATCCAACCGCCCGTCCTGCGCTTCGAGTTGGTAATCAAGCGCCAGCATCAAATAGTAAAAATCTTCATCGGAATCGGCGTCAATGGCGGCGCGATGCAGTTTAATGGCGTTATCCCATTGCTGCGCGCTGCGATAGCGGTCGCCTTCTTTCAAAAAGGTATCGGCTTTGACCACATTGATGTTTTTAAAATAGATGACCAGCACGGCGGCGGCAATGAGCGGCGGATACAGCCACCAATTGCCGGTTCGCCAGCCGGGCAGTTTGCCGCGCAATTGTTTTTGCGCCAGCATCACGGCAATAACCGCCATCAGCAAAAAGAGCGCAATGTAAAAGCCTTCTAAAATGGCGAAAAGTTTTTCGGCGGCTTGCAGTGCATCGGTGAACCGACCGCCGATGAGCACGTGCCGCTGCTGGCTGTGCAACAATACATAAAATGCGGCGTATCCCAGCGATGTAACCAAATAGAGCATCGTGGCACGCAGCCAGTTGATTTTTTCCGCCCACTCCGGTTGGCGCACGGCTAAATCTGCCAGCGCGATAGCCGTACCCACCAAATAGGTGATGCTCAACATCCACAGCAGACTATATCGTCCGGTTGACCATTTAAATTGCACCGGCACAAAATCAAACGTCAAAATGATGAGAATGATTGCCATTGCCAAACCTGCCGCACCGAGCCACATTTCCCATGACTCGCCGGTGGATTGCCCGGCGCGGGTGACGGTGGCTGCCGATGGCGCTTTTCGCCCGGATTTTCGCTTGCGGCGAGTTTTGGGTGGCGGGTCGGCGGTAACGGGTTTGGCGGATGCGGTTTCGGCGGCGGTATTTTCCTGCCGTTCAATGCGCCACAGGGCAACCATCACCCCCAGATATGCCCAAAAATAGGTGTAGGTTGCGGCAATGGAAAAAACGAAGTGAACTTCCAAAAAGTGCCCGACAAATGCGCCCAGCAAGCCAATCAGCAATACGGCAAATTTGGGGGAAACGGTATTTTCGGGGATGGCAGCCCAGCCGCGCCACACCAAATAGAGCATCACCCCCCCGAACAACCCGAATGGCAGCCCGACGGGGATGAGCACCGGCGAACCGTCTTTTAAAATAACCATTGTTACCGCGCCCACAATTGCACCGATAGCCATCAGTGCCACAAGTTGCCGACCGGCGTTGCGATTGGGAACCCACCCCAGCCATTTCAGGGCATAATAGAATAAACTGCCCATCAGAAAATAGAATGCCAAAAAGCCGAGCACGCCCGTCATCACCAAACTATCCATCGTTTCGTTGTGCGAGCGGTCGGCGGAAGAGCCGCGATTTTCCACGTGTGCCAAATCGGGGGGGTAGGCAAAGGCAAACGCATTGAACATTGATTCGGGACCATAGCCAATCAACGGGCGGACGGGGTTCAGCCCGTCGGTAAATTCTCCTGCCACACCCAACGGTCGGTGTGGCGAAATGAGTTTGAATGCTCCCTCCCAAATGAGCACCCGCACTTTCCCCGTGCCGCTGTCGGTGTTGATGGCGCCTGCCATACGCCGCAGATAGGTGTTGCTTTGTGCCAATTCTGCGACCGGGCTGCCGGGGGTATTCAATGCAATCAAAAATGCCAATATTCCCGCTGCACCGAAAACGCCGGTCAGTGTCCATGTGACCCACAACCAGCGCCAGCCGCGTTTTGAGATGATGGCATAGGTGTAGGTTCCGGCAAACCCGACGATACCGCCGATAATTGCACCGGTGAGCGATGCGCCGGATAATTGCAAATTTGATGCCAGCGCCAGTTCAATGCCTTTGCCGATGAAATAGCCCGCCGCACCAAGAATCAGCGCGGTGACGAGCGAGAGCAGAATATACAGCACGGCGCTGCTGATGTCGGGCAGGGCAATGGTGCCGGTTTTTTCGTCCCGCTGACGGAATATCAGCAAGAAGAGCAATACCATCAACGCTAGCGCACCGAGCAGCCCGATTTGCGGTCCGCGGCTTTCGCTGTAAATGATGGTGAGCACTTGGATGGCGATGATGAAAATGTAAATGGCAGACAGCACGGTGTGTCCCCAACTGGCGTGCTCTTCGGTGATGATGGCGGTCATTGATTCAATGAGCCGCGACAGGGTAACGGGCACAATCATAATCAGGTATGATGACACAAAAATGGCATTCCCCATATTGGATGCGACCCGTTTGGTCACATCGCCTGCCCACGGCAGGGGGTCAAGCCCGTTGTGCTGAATGATGCCGTACAATGCCACCGGCACGCTGGCAATGATGACGGTGGTGATAAAGCGGTCAACTTGTTGGCGAGTGTTCATATTGGCTGCCATCAGCGCGAAAATAATGACATAACTGATGAACGTGTAGGTTCCCTGCAGCCGCTGGTACGACCCCCAGAAACTGACATGCGGCGTAAGCGACAGCGCCGTGCTGACCAGATATGCCAGCACAATCAGCACGGTGGGCAGCGCCATTGGCTGCTTGAGCCAGCGTTTCACCCGCTCGCCAAAAGTGCCGCCATTCGATTGCCAGCCTTCTTCCAGCAGTTTGATGAGCCACGCCAGCACCATCACCGTGACGATACTGCGCATCAGCGTCAGTTTATCCGGTTCAAAAGTGCGCGCCGTGTAAATATTGAAAAAGAGGGGCACGGCAACCACGGCTGCCAGCCAACCGGCTTCGATGAGTTTGCTTGCAAAAATGGAAAGTTTTGTTTGCATACGGTATCAACCTGATTGAAAGTTTGGTAGTGGTGAAAATTGACTGATGATGTGAAGTAAGTGACAATGGCTTTTCC
>CAYPNZ010000344.1:0-3813 GCA_964411845.1 uncultured Anaerolineaceae bacterium | reverse complement strand
CACTCCCCATTTTCCCGAACAATTGGAAATGCTGCACACCCGCGTGCCCGAATATTCGCTGGCGGGCATTTTGCTGACCCACGCCCATGTGGGGCACTATACCGGTTTGTTCCATCTGGGAAAAGAAATTATGGCAACCCGCGGCGTGCCGGTATTTGCCAGCGCTGCGATGGGTAATTTTTTGCGGCAAAATGCGCCGTGGGCACAACTGGTTACCGACGGGAACATCACCCTGCGCCCCCTTTTGCCGCGCACCGAAACCGCCCTCAGCCCGGCGCTGACCGTTACCCCCTACCCCGTGCCGCACCGCAACGAGTGGAGTGACACGCTGGCATTTGTTTTTCGGGGCGAAAAGCGGTCGCTCTTTTTTTGCCCGGATATTGACAGTTGGGATAAATGGGAAATGGATGTGCGGGAAATGGTCGGCGGGGTGGATTTTTCGCTGGTGGATGCCACGTTTTTCAGCGCCGATGAATTGCCGCACCGAAATTTGCGCGATATTCCGCACCCGCCGGTCACCGATACCGCTACCCGCTTGACCGGCATCGGTCATGTAACCCTCATCCATTTGAACCACACCAACCCGCTGCTGCACAGCAATTCGGCGCGGCAGTGGGTGGCGGCGCGCGGTTTACACCTCGGCAAAACGAGCATGCAGTGGACGCTGTGACGGTTACCCCATCTGCCGCACAAACGAAAAATCCACCAATTCCACCCGGCTTTCCGCCAACGCTTCGCGGACGCGCGGGTCGGTGAGCATTGCCAGTTCATCGGCGCGGCGGCGGATGTAACTGCCGCCCCACCGCCGCAAGCCGTCATCCACAATTGCCGGATGCACCACCAATTCACTGATGCCGGGCGGCAGTTGTTTCAGCACCAGCACAAAATTTTCCACCGAAGGTTTATCGTACAGCGACATCACCAACCAGTTGGTGGTTTTTATGCCGGCGTTATCAAGCCACGTGGCTTTTTGGTGGTAGGTTGAAGGCAAAAAACCGGGAACCAGCCGTAAAATCAGTGCGGGATATTGGGTAACAAATTTCAGTGCGGTTTGGGTGGTTGCGCCGCTGCTTTTGCCGCGCACTTTGATTTGCCCGTAAAAACTTTCGGGGACGGGCTGGCGCACCGGCACATCGAAAGTTCGAGCCAGTTCGCACACCAGCGGGTAAAAAGGGGTATGCGTGACCATCAAATGCTGATGGTAGTCAATGTGGTCGAAATCAACCCCGACAGCACGGAGCAATTCCGCCTGCGCGAAAAGTTCCGCCCGCAGGTCATCCAGCGAAATTTTGTGGATGTGCTCAAAAATGCGGAAACGGTCATAAAAATTCCCGTCCGCATCTACCAGCGACGGCACTTTTTCCGGCGGCAGCACCGGTTTGCCGAGCGTCACATTCAAATGCAAGCCAATCGGCAAAGCGGGGTATTCGGTATGGGCGCGGGCAATTCGTTCCGGTGCGCCGTCAAGGTTTATCAGCGCGGAAGCGGAGGTAACCACGCCGTCGCGCCACGCGCGGACAATGCCTTCGGTCACACCGTCGCTCATACCGAAATCATCGGCGTTGACAATCAAATAACGCGGTCCGCTGACCGACTTTTCATTTTTCCGCTTATAGTGCCTGCCGATGAAATATCCTGCCGTTACTGCGGTCAACAGGGCAGCCGTTCTTTCATACCACTTCATTGGTGTCTATCTCATCCGATACCAATAAAGGCACAAACTGCGCAGCGATAATTTGCTGAAATGACGGAGAAACGCGATGCCAATCCAGTATATCCACCCGAAAGGGAATATCGGAAGCCACAAACGCTTCTTTTAACTGCGTCAAAGTGGCGCGCGGTATTTTTTCGGTGCCCACAATCGCCAAATCCAAATCAGAATATGGTTGCGCCGTACCCAACACGCGCGAACCGAAAGCCCACACCGTTGTATGGGGCACATATTGCACCAAAATTTGTCGGATTGTTTTTAATTGTGCTGCCGATACGTCAATCATTATGCGCCGTTAAAACTGCCAGTAGTTTTTGTGCCGCCGGCAAAAAAATCACTGCCGTGGCAAATACTTCTTCCGCTACCGCTTCATCGTAACTCACCTTACGCAGTCGAGGATTTGACAAAGTCAAAGTTATGGCATTATTGGAGAAAATTCCAAATTTCAGGTTTTGCCCCATCCCCCCTGTGTCCCCCCTTCCCCAGTGGGGAAGGGGGGAGTGAGAGAGAGCGAGGGGGACTTCGTCCCCCTCGCTCACCCCCTTTGTTCCCCCTCCCCCAATTTGGGGGAGGGGGCAAAGGTACTGGTTTACCGTATCAAACTTTGTCAAATTTTAAAGTGCGTAAGGTGAGTTAAAATACTATTTCTCAGGGTAGATTGATGACACCGGATAACCAACTTCCAAACCTCGACCATTTTTCAACGAATATTGACACCTCCAAGCCGAATGTGGCGCGGATGTATGATTATCTGCTGGGCGGCTACCACAATTTTGAAGCCGACCGGCAATTGGCGGAACAGATTTTGGCTGTTCACCCCGATTCAAAAGTGAATGCGTTCATCAACCGGCACGTGTTACAGCGGATGGTGGAATTTTTGGCAAATGCGGGCATTTCGCAATTTTTAGACCTCGGTGCCGGCATCCCCACCGTGCAAAACACGCACGAGGTGGTGCAAGCCATCAATCCCGATGCAAAAGTGGTATATGTGGATATTGACCCCATCGCTGTGGCGCACAGTAAAATGCTGCTGAAAGATGACCCCAATGTGGACGCATTTCAGGCGGATGCTGCCCATATCGAGCTAATTTTAGACCATCCGGTCACCAAATCACTGATTGATTTTCGGCAGCCGGTGGGCGTGCTGCTCATTTCGGTGCTGCACTATATTACCGATGACGAGACGGCGTTTCGGGTGGTGGATAAAATTAAAGCGGCGATTGCCTCCGGCAGTTATGTGGCAATCATTCACAGCACGTTGGATGATTACAAACCGGCTTCGGCAGAGGAAGGCGACCGGTTACTGAAACTGGCTAGCGCGGCACGCCATCGCAGCAAGTCGGAAATTGCTCGCTTTTTTGAGGGGTTGGCATTGGTTGAGCCGGGGTTGGTTTATAGCCCGCGCTGGCGACCGGAGTCGGAGGACGAACCCTTTTTTGACGAGCCGTGGCGGGCATTCGGTTATGGCGGCATCGGGCGCAAGCCGTAAGCGGTTTATTTTGCCGGTTTGGCAACCACAATAACCCGATGGGTGTTGTTGGTGTAGGGCCAGCAGGTTACCATTGTTATGCGCTCATCGGTGGTGGGGGCAATCCATTCGGCGTTTTTTTGGCGAACTTCCAATGGTTCGCCTTTTTCTTTGACGATGGTTTTCAATTCAATCGTGTAGGTGAAAACCCCGTCGGCGGTATAAATTTCTACCGTATCGCCAACTTCCACATTGACCAAATTTTTGAACACTTCGCCGTTGATGTTATGGTGTCCCGCCAGCACGGTATTGCCCGGTTCGCCCACCCGCGCCGACGTTTCGTGCCAGCCGACGGCATAATCGGCAACGTGCCAAATGCTGTATTGCACCCCGTTTTGTTCGACCACATCCCAGCCCACCGGCACTACTTTTGAATCGATGCCCACGGCGGGGATGACCAGCCGGACAGGCGGTTCCGGGTCAAACGATTGTCCGGCGGGCGGTTTGTCCGGCGGTGCGTTCACCGGAATGGGGGCGGCGGTGGCAGTGGCGGTGGCAGGGGGCGGGGTAGCGGTGGGCAGCATTGCATTCGCTTCGATGACAACGGGGGTCGGGTCGTCTTGATTGGGGGTAT
>CAYPNZ010000343.1:0-3823 GCA_964411845.1 uncultured Anaerolineaceae bacterium | reverse complement strand
CTGGCGCTGCAATATCACCCCTACACCAACGACCCCGACGGCATCAACATTTCCACCGTCAACACCATCCCCACCCCCGACGGCGGCAAACACGTTTCCGGCTTTCGCGCGGGGTTGACCAAAGCCATTAACACCTTCGCCGATGAAAAACGGATGACCAAAGGGGGCTCGGTGAGCGGGCGCGACGTGCTGTACGGGCTGACCGCGGTGCTGAAAGTGCTGATGCCCGACCCGCAATTTACATCGCAAACCAAAACCCAACTCGCATCCGATTATGTGCAGGGCGTGGCAAATTCCATTACCTACAATGCCCTGCTGGAAGCCTTCCGTAAAAATACCGCGCTGGGGCGGGCGGTGGTCAAGCAGGGGCAGGCGGCGGCGCAAGCCCGCCAAGCCGAATCGAAGGTGCGCGCCAGCATTATGCGCAAAAGTATGCTGGAAGTGAGCGACCTGCCCGGCAAACTCGCCGATTGCGATTCGCGCACACACCCGCTGCTCACCGCGCTGTATATTGTGGAAGGGGACAGCGCGGGCGGCTCGTGTAAACTCGCCCGCGACCGCCGCTATCAGGCAATTTTACCCACCCGCGGGAAAATTTTGAATGTGTGGCGCTCTAATTTGAACAAAGCCATGGGCAACACCGAAATTTCATCCATCATCAGCGCCATCGGCGGCGGCGTCGGCACCGATTTCGATTTGGACGATATGCGCTACGGCATGGTGGTGGTGATGGTGGATGCCGACGTGGACGGCGGGCACATCGGCGCGCTGCTGCTCACTCTCGGTTTTAAATTTATGCGGAAAATGGTCGCCGCGGGGCGATTGTTTTGGGCGGTTGCCCCGCTGTACCAACTCACCAACGGCAAAAAACGATTTTACGCCTACAGCGATGCCGAACGCGATAAACTGGTGAAAAAACTTTCGGGGAAAGTGGAAGTGCAGCGCTACAAAGGGCTGGGCGAAATGAACCCAGACCAACTGCGCGAAACGGTTTTCGCGGTTGATAAAGAACAGTTGGAAACCGCCAAAACCGCCATCGCCGAATTTGAAGCCGCACGCAACGCCTACACCAACGGCGATTCAAACGGCGACGACAAGCCCGTTTTTCACCCCGTTCCCCTCAACCGGCATTTGGTGCAAGTGACCATCGAAGATTTTCACGCCGCGCAACAAGCGCTGGAACTGCTGATGGGGTCATCCGTGCCGCCGCGAAAATCGTGGCTCATCGAACGTATGGGAGAGATGGAAGATTAGCAGCGATTGGAGATTGGTTATTGGAATCTCTAATCGCCAATAATCCAATCTCCATCTCCGCAGGAGATATTTATGACACCCGAACAAATTTCAATGGATATTCTTTCCGGGCAGTCAACGGTACAATTTGCCCGCATGCTGAAATCGGCGTACCTGAATTACGCCGTGGAAACCATCAAAGACCGCGCCCTGCCCGATGTGCGCGACGGGCTGAAACCCGTTCACCGGCGCATTCTGTATACCATGCATCAAATGGGGCTGCGCGCCAACGCCAAATACCGCAAATCGGCGCGGGTGGTCGGCGATACGATGGGGAAATATCACCCGCACGGCGATGCCGCCATCTACGATGCAATGGTGCGCATGGCGCAAGATTTTTCGATGCGCGTGCCGCTGGTGGACGGACAGGGAAACTTCGGTTCCATTGACGGCGACAGCCCCGCCGCCATGCGCTACACGGAAGCCCGTATGGCAGCACCGGCGGAAGAATTGCTGGCGGATATTGACGCCGATACCGTCGAATGGCAGGATAATTTCGACAATACCCTGAAAGAGCCGAAATACCTGCCCGCCAAATTCCCCAATCTGCTGGTGAACGGCAGCGAGGGGATAGCCGTCGGTATGGCGTGCAAAATTCCGCCGCACAATTTGGGCGAGGTGTGCAACGCACTCATTTTTATGGCGGAAAATTGGCGTGCCCGAAAGAAAATCACCGTGGAACACCTGCTGAAATACATTCCCGGTCCCGATTTTCCCACCGGCGGCATCATCTACCGCAAACGCCCCGAAAACGGCGAAATGGTGGATACCATCACGCAGGCATACAACACCGGGCAGGGAAAAATCACCATGCAGGGGGTTGTTTCCGGCGAAGACAGCAACGGCAATCCGGTGAGCAATCTGGAAAATGCACGGAAACTCATCATCACCGAAATTCCATACGGGTTGAACAAATCTACCCTGCTCACCCAAATTGCCGACGGCGTGCGCAACAACAAAATCAGCGGCATCAGCGACCTGCGCGATGAATCGGATTACGAAGGTATGCGCATCGTCGTCACCATCACCCGCGGCTACCGCGCGCCAAAAGTGCTGGAACAACTGTTGAGCAAAACCAGCCTGAAAACCACCTACGGCATCATCAATTTGGCGCTGGTGGACGGCGAACCGGAATATCTGTCGCTGCCCCGCGTGCTGACACTCTTCATTGAACACCGGCTCGAGGTCATCATCAAACGCACCAAACACGAATTGAAAAAGCGCGAAGCCCGTTTGCACATTGTTTTGGGGCTGCTGACCGCGCTTGACCATATTGATGCCGTCATCGAAACCATCCGCAAATCTCGCACCACCGATACCGCCCGCACCAATTTGATGAAACGCTTCAAATTGAGCGCCGAACAAGCCACCGCCATTTTGGATATGCAACTGCGGCGGCTGGCGGCACTGGAACGAAAGAAACTCGATGACGAGCGCAAAGAATTATCGCGCCGCATAAAATACCTCAAATCGCTGCTGGCATCAGAGGCGAAACGGCTGGCGGTGGTGGTGGAAGAAACCCGCGACATCAAAGAGGCATACGCCACCCCGCGCCAAACGGTCATTCTGGAAGAGGAAGGAAAAGACGGACCGGTAACCAAAGAAGATTTGCTGAAACCGAAGGGGGCGCAAATTATCGCTGCCACCACCCGCGGCAACCTGTATCGCGTACCTGCCAAAGGTTTCAGCGGCAAACAATCAAAAGGTGTTTCAAAACGGGCGGTGGACGCGCCGCTTTTCTACCTGAAAACGAAAGAAGATGATAAAGTGCTGCTGGTTTCCAGCCGCGGGCGAGCATGGTACGGTCCCATCTTCCGCATTCCCGACAAAACCACCAACACCGATATGGGGCTGGCAAAAGATGAAGCCATCATCGCCGGCGCGGTGGTCAAACCGAAAAGTTACCTGACGCTGGCGGCAACCAACGGCAAAGTTAAACGGACTGCCATCGAAGATATTTCGGCGGGGGAAGGGCACTGGTTCACCGTGATGGGCGGACTGGACAGCAATGACCGGATTGTGATGGCGGATGTGAGTGACGGCAAACAAAGTGTGATGTTGTTTACCCAAAACGGCAAAGCGATAAAATTTGCAGAAGAAACGGTGAATCCGCAAGCCAGCGGCAGCGCCACCGGCGTGGCGGCGATGAAAGTGGGCAAAGGGGATGCCATTATTGCCGGGGCGGTGGTGCCCGCCGCCGAGAAAAATTACGCGGTGGTGCTGGTCAGCGAGCATGGCTGGGCAAAACGCATTCCGCTGACGGAATTTCCCACGCAGGGACGCGGCGGGCAAGGGGTGCAATCACTGAAAATTACGCCCGCCACCGGCAAAGTTGCCGCGGCAACCGTTGCGCCCGTCAAAGGGATGGTCAACATTATGTCGGGCAAAGGGCTGCGACACCACCTCGCCGTGGCAGATTTCCCCAAAGCGAACCGCGTCAACCGCGGCAAGCAGATAATTTCTTTCGGCGCGGACGATACCATTGCGCAGGCAATTGCGTTTGAATAGCGATTGGTGACCGGTTACTTCA
>CAYPNZ010000342.1:0-3826 GCA_964411845.1 uncultured Anaerolineaceae bacterium | reverse complement strand
TGCGCCCACGCCGATAAAGGCGCGCCAGCGTTCGGCGCCAACGCCCAATCGGCGTTACCTGCTATGGGCAGGGGCTGTGCGCCATTGCCATAGTGGTCGCCCGCATCGGCGCGGGCAAGGGTATTGGTGCCAGCGGGGATAGCCAACAATGCCAAAGCCAGTAAAAATACGCTTAATTTGAAAAACTTTCTCATCGGTCATCCTCTCTCAAATTTATTGCACAGTTCATACGCTATTTATGGGAAACGCGCGTCAATTCACTGTATTATCATTATAACACAAGAACAACCGCGAAATATTACAATTTTATTGCGGTTTTATTGCAATATTCCTCCACAAAGATGTTACGCTCCGGGAAAACTCAACGCCAAAAACAAAGGCACGCTATGTACAGCAAAATGTGCGCACCGTGCCGCAAACTGTTTCCGTCTGCCACCCCTCGGAACAGATTTTGCAAAGCCCGCTCACCGGTCTCTATTCGTTTGGAAAGTTGAGGAATATCAAAGCCGATGCTTTTTCGCGCGCCATATCTTCAAGGTCGGTCGTGAAACCCGCTTTCGACCCCAAGGCAAAATAGATCTGTTCAAACGGATGATGCCGCCGCAGAATTTCCGCCTTCGCTTGCAATTCGCGCAATATATTCGTGCCCACCGGACGGACGACCCGTTGCCACAACAATTGCGACCGCCGGTTCAGCAGATTCTCATCGGGTATTTAAAAGACAGGCATTTTTCGCACCGTGCCGCGTAGTCTACTCGTGAGTAGGTTACGCATCTACGGGGGGTCGCCAATCTGCGACAGTATCCGCGGCACCTCTCGACAGCTGACCAGCGTCCCCGCCGCCAATTGCCACACCCCCTCGCCGCCATAGACCACATACCCCGCCGCGTCGCTTTCCCCGGTCAGTTTCCGCCAGTATTTTAACCCGTCAAAATAGCGCGGCGTCATCGTTTGCCCGGCTTTTATCTCGACCGGCACTACCGTTTCGCCCTGCTCCAGCAGACAATCTATCTCTTTGCCCGTTTTGTTCCGCCAAAAATACGGATACCGCCGCTCGCCCGCGTTGAAATAGTGTTTGACAATCTCGTTGATGATGAGATTCTCAAATAATCCCCCGCGCAGGTAGTGGGTGGCAACCTGTTCCGCACTGCGAATACCCAGCAGTGAACACGCCAAACCCGTATCATAAAAATACAACTTCGGCGATTTTATCAGCCGTTTGTTAAAGTTTTTGTGATACGGCTGCAGCCGGTAAACAATGTACGATGCCTCCAGCACCGACAACCACGCTTTGGCGGTGTTCGGGCTGATACCCGCGTTGCTCGCCAAATCGGCATAGTTGAGCAACTGCCCCGTTCGCCCCGCACATAAACGGGTGAATTGAATGAAGGCATTCAAATCCGAAATATCCTTCAGCAGCCGCACATCCCGTTCCACATATGTTTGAATGTACGCCGGAAAAAAATCGGTGGGAGAAATGTCGCGGTCAAACAGCGGCGGATACTGCCCGGTGAATATCGCCGCCTCCGGGCGGTCGAAAGAATACCCGCCCGCCGCCAGCTCCCGCATCGAAAAGGGCAGCAAATGCAACACCGCACTTCGTCCGGCAAGGCTTTGGCTGATTCTCTCCATCAGCAAAAAGTTTGATGAGCCGGACAGGATGAACCGAACCTCGCGCTCGCGGTCAACGATGGTTTGCAAATACGAAAAGAGTTCCGGCGTGCGCTGAACCTCATCCAGCACCGCGCCACGGTTGAAATTGGACAGAAAGCCGCGCGGGTCGCCGAGCGCCAGCAAGCGCACATCCGGGTCTTCCAGCGAAACGTAAGGCAATTCCGGGAAAAGGGCTTTGACCAGCGTGGTTTTCCCCGATTGCCGCGGACCGGTCACGGTAACCACCGGAAATTTCCGGCTCAGTGTTTTGATTTTTTCGCCCAAATGTCGCTGAATCATCGTTTCACCTCTCGCCTGTGCCGATTTTCTATACCCAGTATAACAAAAGTCGGACAGATATGCAATACCGTTACACATCTGTCCACTGTGGAAAGGGTTATTGAATTGTTTGGCAGCATCCGTTCAGCCGGTTATTGCGAGGGCGCAGCCCGAGGCAATCCCTGTGCCCCGATTTGCGGGCGACCACAAGGGTCGTCCCTACGCTTCCGTGCCGCTCGGCTGAACATCGCTCCCCACATCCCCGCCGGTGGCGACGCTGCCATCGGCGGCGATGACGTTGCCATCCCCCTGCACGATGATGGTCGTGCCGCCGGAGGATGCGGCGGCGGGCGGCTCGGCGGGCGTATCCTGTTCCAACGCGCGGATTTCCGCCTCGATGTCCTCGATTTCCAGCAAAATGTGCGGCGGGGTATTCGCGCCGAACAGCGCCGCCTGCTCTTTCAGTTTTGCCAAACGGCGGCGATGGATGGTCAGCAGTTTTTGGTTGGCATCGGATTTTGCCATCATCAATCTCCTTGCTTTTCAAAACGGTCAGCGCAGTATCAGCGGCAGGTAAACCCGCCACCCGCCGACCAAAATTTGCGCGGCGGCAGTTTGGATTTCACCACCGCCGGTACCGGTGACGGTCACGGTGTGGATGATGCCCGGCTGAAGGATGCCGGTACGGGTGTCGGTGAAACGGAGGGTGGCTGCGCCGGGCACGGGGATGCTTGCCGGTTGGAGGGTGTGGCTCAGCGCGGGGGTGATTGAGAGTGTCAGGGTGATGTTCCCGCTGAAAACGCCGTCCGTTTGCACGGTAAAAGTGCCGCGACCGCCAGGCATAACGGCGCGGGCAGCCGGTTCAATCCGTAGTGAAAAACCGTTCACCGCCGCCGAATTTGCGTCCACCGGCAACGATGAAACGTCCACCGCCTCAAACGCCGACCCCGGCACGCTTTTCAACTCGCCCAGCACATCGTCATCCCAACGCGCATCGTGCGCGCCGGAGATAAACCAATCCGACCCGTTATCCGCCAAAATGATGCCGTATTTTTTCATCGCCCGCAGGATGACCTGCACGTCCGGCGAAAATCCGGCAATATCATAATCCGCTTTCAGCCGGAAACGCTGCCCCATCGGCGGATATTGGCTGCCGGTCAGCGACGAAGCGTCGTGGCGGGCGGGCCAGACGTGCGCGCCGCGGGTGCGGGCGGCGGTAAAACGGATGGCGTGCGCAATTTCGCCCGCCTGCACTTCGTCATAACGCACCAAGCCGGGCAGTATCGGCAGCCCCGCCGCGTCCGCCGATGTCCAGCCGTCGGGACGCAAGGTGTTGCTCTGCAAATCGAAAACCGCCCCCGACCCGGCGTGCCAACTGCCATCGTTCTGCGGATAGGCGGCATACAGTTCATACAGAAGGCAGGTATCCGTGTCCAGCACCAGCACGTGCCGGTCGCCGCCCCCTTCAATCGGGGCATCGGGCGGGATGGGATAGGGTCCGGGGTCGCTCTCGTCCGCATAATCGAAGGTGACGGGCACGGGAGACACGCCGGAAACCGCCACATACGGAATACCGATGGGGTCGCCGTTCCATTCCGTGCCGAAATCGGGGTGCAGAAAACCGTCCGCGCCGATGGTGTTGATATATGCCGCCGAATTGACATCCACGGGCAGCCGGTCGATGGGGGTGTTCCAGATATTGTTGGCGGGAAAAATCGGGCAGCCGCCAATTTGCGGCGATTGCGCGCTCACCGGCAGCGCCAGCACCAGCCACAGCACCGCCGTGACGGTCAGCGCCGGCAGCCCCGTTAAAAAATCGAAGGGGCGTGTGAAAACGGGTATTTCTTTTCGTGCCATAAACAGTTCCTTTCGCCAAGCCCTCGAAATAAATTTC
>CAYPNZ010000341.1:0-3826 GCA_964411845.1 uncultured Anaerolineaceae bacterium | reverse complement strand
ATTGCTTCGGGCTACGCCCTCGCAATGACGTATCACTTACTTTTGCACCACTACCGGCTTTTTTGGGTGTTTACGGTGCTTCCGGCGGGGGAAGAATGGTTATATCGTTTTCGGACGTTATGTTGTGGCGGCGACTGTTTTTCAGCAGCATCCAGCCGCCAATACCGATGAGCGCCAGCGGGAAAAGAAGTTTGGCGCCCACCGCAAACGGCGAAATAACCGCCAGCACCAGCGCAATGATTGCCACCCACAGCGCCCAATCGGTGTTGGCGCGACGGCGTAACAGCCACAGCAACCCGAATGTGGCGGCAACCCCCAGCAGTAAAATGGTGTCGGCGGCGCGCCCGGAAAAATGGTCAGCCACATCCACAAATGCCAAAGTGGTTAAAATACCACCGGGAATGGCGGGCCACCAATGTTCGGGCTGCTTTTGCAGAAAAATCAGCCAAAATGCCAGCGACAACGAAAAAAGGAATACCGCCCCGCTCAGCGGTCGCAAAAAGGGTACAAAATCGGTAAAACTGCTGCCGGCAATGCCGATAAAAGTGAACGCGGGGAACAAAACCCACCAGTGGCGGCGGTTGCTGAAATAATAACCCACGCCCAGCACCCCCAGCACACCGAACACAAATGTGCCGACCAAATCGCCCAAGCCTCCCAGCAGATTAAAGTTCTGCATCAGGAAGAAAAAACCCAGCACAACCAAAATTACGCCCCAAAGCGCGCCTCGGTTCTTTTCATTCATTTTTCACATCCCTCCATCCGAAGTTTCATACGGGTTCATCTATCATACCATACGCAAAATTCGGCAAAAGGTTGCACGGGGGCATAGCCCGGAAATTTATTTTCGGGAAGAGTTTTCCAGCAGAGAATTGAGATACGCATCGGGGACGGTTTGGGCGGCTTGAATGCGTTTTCGTTTGGCGAGCCAGCGCGCCAGCCCGAATACGCCCGCCAGTTGCCCGCGCAATCGGGCGCGAGCGGCTTCGCCGCGCCAAGCCCGCAGCGCATCCCACGCGATTTTCAGTTGCGCGGCGATGATTTTTCGCCAGTGGGTGCGCCATACCACCCCCGGCACGGATTTTGCCAGCACAAAAATGGTATTTCGACCGGTGAAATAACTGGCAATGGTGCCGCCGCCGGTGGCGCTTAATTTGTGGTAAACCACCGCATCGGGGGCAAATACGCAGCGATACCCCGCCAATTGTGCCCGCCAATTTAAATCCACGTCTTCGCAGTACATAAACAGGTCTTCATCAAACCCGCCAATTTTATCCAACATCGTGCGGCGATATGCCACGGCGCCGCCGCATCCCCCGAAAATGAAGGTGTCATCGTCAAACTGTCCTTCGTCTTTTTGCCATACGCCGCGGTTAATGGGGATGCCGTTTGCGCCAAAAGCGTCGCCCGCCGAGTGAATGATGTCGCGCCGGTCGAAGAGCAGCATTTTGCTGGCAGCCATCCCCGCTTCGGGGTGCGATTGCAGTGCACGCACCAGCGCTTCCGCCCAGCCGGCATCCACCTCGGTATCGTTGTTCAGCGGGGCGATAATCTGTCCGGCAGCGTGTTTTATGCCGATATTGAGTGCGCCGGTCAAGCCGATATTTTCCGGCAGGCGCAGAATTTTCACCCATGGGTATCGGGTTTCGGTCAACGGGATGGATTCATCGGTAGAGGCGTTGTCAATGAGGATGGTTTCGATATTGGGGTAGGTTTGCCGCGCCAGCGCATCGAAACAGGTGGGCAGATGCGCGGCGCCGTTCCAGTTTGGAATCAGCACCGACAGGCGCGGCTGTGTTTCGGTCATAACTATACCCCAAAAGCGTCTTTCACTTTGTCGAAGAAACTTTTTTCTCGCTGGGGCACAACTTCGCGGTCAAGCGTTTTTCCCAGTTCCAGCAGCAAATCCCGCTGTTGTTTGGTCAGGTTGGTGGGGGTTTGCACGTGGAAGGTGACGATTTGGTTGCCGCGTCCGGCGTTACTGCCGTCGCGGCGCAATTTGGGCACGCCTTTGCCCCGCAGGGTGATGCTGTCGCCGTTTTGAATACCGGCGGGAATGGTATGTTTGATTTTCCCGTCCAATGTGGGAATTTCAATTTCATCGCCCAACGCGGCTTGGGCAACGTTGATAATCATATCCAAATGGATGTCATCGCCCCGGCGTTGGAAGTGCCGGTGCGGTTTTACGTGGATGACCACATACAAATTGCCGGGGGGACCGCCGCGCGTGCCGCTTTCGCCTTCGCCTGCCAGCCGAATTTGGTTGCCGTCGTCCACACCGGCGGGGATGCGCACTTTCAAATGGCGATATTCCAGCGTTTTGCCGCGTCCGTTGCAAACGTGGCAGGGGCTGGTAATAATTTCACCGGTGCCGTTGCAGCGCGGGCAGGTGCTGATGTTGATGAAGAAGCCTGCCTGCCGCCGAATTTCGCCGGTGCCGTTGCAGTCGGGGCAGCGCACGGGGGTGGTTCCCGGTTCCGCGCCGGAACCGTTACAGTTTGAACACGTTTCTTGCCGCGGAATTTCGATGTCTTTTTCCGTGCCGAAGATGGCTTCTTCAAATTCCAGCGTCAGGTCATAGCGCAAATCACTGCCGCGGCGCGGTGCGTTTCGGTTTCGCCGGGACGAGCCGCCAAACCCGCCGAAGCCGCCAAACCCGCCGAAGACTTCCTCGAAAATCTCGAACGGGTCGCGCCCCATGCCGCCAAATCCGCCGAAACCGGCATTGCCGCTTACGCCGGCGTGCCCAAAGCGGTCGTATGCGGCGCGTTTTTCATTATCCGACAAAATTTCATACGCTTCGTTGATTTCTTTGAATTTGTCTTCGGCGGCGGGGTCATCACTCACATCGGGGTGATATTTTCGCGCCAGTTGCCGGTATGCTTTTTTAATTTCGGCTTGAGAGGCGTTGCGGGCAACGCCCAAAACCTCGTAAAAATCTCGTTTTCCGCTCATAGTGGTTACGCTTCTTCAAATTGTCCGTCAATAACATCTTCATCTGCGGGGGCTGAATTGCCGTTATCGGGTTGCGGGGCGGTGGCTTCGGGCGCTTGCCGGTACACCTGCTCGCCGATTTTTTGCATACTTTGCGCCAACTGCGATGCCGCGTCGTTGATTTCGGCGGCATTTTCGCTTTGCAGGGTGTTTCGCGTGGCGAGAATCCGGTTTTCAATTTCCGTTTTCACGGCGGCATCCACTTTGTCGCCGTGCTCTGCCAAGGTTTTTTCCGCCGCGTTGATGAGGGTTTCGGCGTGATTTTTCGCTTCGATGACGGCTTTGCGCGCTTCGTCTTGGGCGCGGTTCGCTTCCGCTTCTTGCACCATTTTTTCGATTTCTTCATCGGTCAAGCCGCTGTCGGGCACAATGCGCATACTTTGGTCGCGCCCGGTGGCTTTGTCGGTGGCGGTAACGTGCAAAATGCCGTTGGCATCCACATCGAAGGTGACTTCAATTTGCGGCATACCGCGCGGCGCGGGGGGAATGCCGTCCAAAATGAATTTCCCCAAACTTTTGTTGTTGGCAACCATCGGGCGTTCGCCCTGCACCACGTGAATTTCCACCGAAGTTTGGTTGTCGGTAGCGGTAGAGAAGAGTTGGCTTTTTTTGGTGGGGATGGTGCTATTGCGCGGGATGAGCGGGGTTGCCACACCGCCCAGCGTTTCGATGCTGAGTGTCAGCGGAATTACGTCCAGCAGCAGGATGTCTTTTACATCGCCGGCGAGCACGCCCCCCTGAATTGCCGCGCCAACGGCAACAACTTCATCGGGGTTCACGCCTTTGTGCGGTTCTTTGCCGAATAATTTTGAAACGGCGGTTTGCACGGCGG
>CAYPNZ010000340.1:0-3829 GCA_964411845.1 uncultured Anaerolineaceae bacterium | reverse complement strand
CCGGAACCGACGCACACCCCGGAAATTGAAAACACTCCGGAACCGACGCCCACCCCGGAAATTGATGACACACCGGAACCGACGCACACCCCGGAGATTGAAAACACGCCGAAACCGACGCCCACCCCGGAGATTGAAGATACACCGGAGCCGACGCACACCCCGGAAATTGAAGATACGCCGGAGCCGACGCACACGCCGGAGATTGAAGATACACCGGAGCCGACCTCCACACCGGAAGTTGAAGACACACCGGAACCGGATGACACGCCGGAAGCAACGGAAACCCCTGACCACGATTAGGTTGCATTGATGTTTTGTGGTGGTTCGGGTCTCCGGAACACGGATTATATAAGCGTCGAAACCGGCAAATATCACCGGAGCCTAAAATCCAATTCGCTAAAAACCGCGTTCAAATCGCCCCGAAATGTACATTGGGGCGATTTTTTTCTAATGAATGTCTTATATTTTGATAGCGAAAATCTAACATTCGGCACGTATAGTATAGGCGTAAAAAATCAATCATAGTTACTAAAAGTAAGGAGGTTGGTAACATGGTTTGGCGAAGTTACGAATTTGGTTCCCCGTGGCGTGAAATTGAACGCCTGCAACGTGAAATGAATCGTTTGTTTGCCGATTTGGCTACCGACTTTACGCCGCGAGTTGCGCCGGGATACCCCGCGATGAACATTTGGACGAACGATGAGGGCGGCGTTATCACCGCAGAATTGCCCGGACTCTCGCCCGATGACATCGAAATTTCGGTGGTGGGCGAAACCTTGACCCTCAGCGGTGAACGTAAAGCCGATGAAGTGGGCGACGATGTGCGCTACCACCGGCAGGAACGCGGTTTCGGCAAATTTAGCCGCACCATTCAACTGCCGTTCCAAGTAGATGCCGATAAAGTCGAAGCAATTTTCGATAAAGGGGTATTGCACATTGCCCTGCCGCGTGCAGAAGCGGATAAACCGCGCAAAATCGCAGTGAAAACGGCATAATTCGGAGCCAATGGAGGTGGAAAAATGGCTAAAAACGCATTGCAAGAAGTAAAAAAACAAGAAGTGGAAGTGATGGAAGGCACTGAACGCAGTCGGTCGGTGAAAGCGTATGTGCCGCGAGTGGACATTTATGAAACGGATGACGCCGTGCACGTTATCGCCGATATGCCCGGCGTGGATGAAAAATCGGTGGATATTACCCTTGAAAAGAATGTGTTGAGCATTTACGGCGAAGTGAATCCCGATAAACCCGCCAATTACAGTTTGGCATACGCCGAATACGAAATGGGCGATTACGAACGCAAATTCACCCTTTCCGATGAAATTGACCGCGATAAAATTGAAGCCAGCGTAAAAGACGGTGTATTGCGGCTGGTGCTGCCGAAAGCGGGTCCGGCAAAAACCCGGCGCATTCCGGTAAAAGCCGCCTAATCTCACGGTATGTGCGCTGACATTTGCAAAAGGAGGTGATTGGTATGGCACTGACCAGTTTAATTCCTTGGAAACGCGATGAAAAGCGCATCACTGTTCATCAAGCGGATGACCCCTTCTTGGAATTGCGGGAACGCATCAATCAGCTGTTTGATAGTTTCTGGGAAGACCCGTTCGGTATGGTTCCCACCTTTGAACAAACCCTTGCCGGTTTCTCGCCGCGGGTTGATGTGACCGAAACCGATAAAGAAATTAAGGTGGAAGCCGAACTGCCCGGTATGGATGAAGATGACATCAACGTTACTTTCGACCGCGATGTGTTGACCATTAGCGGCGAAAAGAAAGCCGAAAAAGAAGAAAAACACAAAAACTACTATCACATGGAACGCCATTACGGTTCGTTCCATCGGGCAATACCCATGCCGGTTGAAATTGATGCCGATAAAATTGATGCGAAATTCAAGAAGGGTGTACTGACCATTACCCTGCCGAAAACGAAAGAAGCGCAAGCCAGTGCAAAACGCATCGCGGTGAAAAAAGCATAAGTTTCTTCCCTCTCTCCGCCGGGTGAGATGACGCCGTCATCTCGCCCGTTTTTGATTCTCTGCGCTGTTTGAACCATCGTCTTTTTAATGCTACAATACACATATCACACAACACACCGCATCTTTGCATCACATTGTCGGTGAGCAGAAAAATACAGCAGGCACACAGATGACAGTTGACCAACCCGATATAATCCCGATGAAAAAACCGGTAGCGTGGTGGCTTGCCTTGCTTAACTGGTCAGGCACTTTGGTGGAACGTTGGCAGCTGCCGCCGCAAGTGGTATTGCTGACCACCGCACTGGTTGTCGGTGTGGGTACCGGTTACGGCGCCGTGGCGTTTCGATACCTGATTGGGCTTGTTGACTGGATTGGTTACGATTGGTTCCCGTCTGTGGCGCGGCAATTGGGCGTAAGTTATGTGGTTATCATTCCCACATTGGGCGGACTGATTGTCGGTCCAATGATTTACTTTTTCGCGCGCGAAGCCAAAGGGCACGGCGTGCCGGAAGTGATGGAAGCCGTGGCGCTGAAAGGCGGACGCATTCGCCCGGTGGTGGCAATTGTCAAATCGTTGGCATCATCGCTATCCATTGGCAGCGGCGGCTCGGTGGGGCGAGAAGGTCCCATCGTGCAAATCGGTTCGGCATTGGGCTCAACCGTGGGGCAGATGCTTCACCTTTCCGATGACCGGGTTCGCAATTTGGTAGCGTGCGGCGCGGCAGGCGGCATTGCCGCCACCTTCAATTCGCCCATTGCCGGCGTCATCTTCGCGCTGGAAGTAATTTTGGGCGAATTCAGCGTGCAGCGTTTCGGCACGGTGGTGGTGTCGGCGGTGGCGGCAAGCGCCATCGGCAGGTCGGTATTCGGTGATGTGCCCGCGTTTGCCATCCCGATGGAATACGGGCTAACCAGCGCGTGGGAATATTTTTTCTACCTGCTGTTGGGCATTTTGGCGGCGTTGGTGGGGGTGGTGTTTGTGCGCGTGCTCTACTGGTCGGAAGATGTGTTCGAGCGGTGGAAAGCCGTGCCGGAATGGGTGCAGCCCGCCATCGGGGGGGTACTGTTGGGCGTGCTGGCGCTGCTGTACCCCGTGCTCACCGGCGTGCGCTGGGAACGCTCGCCGCAAATTTTCAATGTGGGTTATCAGGTTATCGAACAGGCGCTGGCAAATCGGTTGAGTGTAACGGCGCTGCTGGTGCTGCTGGTGCTGAAATTGATTGCCACCGGTTTAACCCTCGGTTCCGGCGGTTCCGGCGGCATTTTTGCGCCGTCGCTCTTTATGGGCGCGATGCTCGGCGGCGCGTTTCAATATGTCATCCAACTGCTCTTTCCCGCCATCACCGCCCCGCCGGGCGCGTATGCGCTGGTGGGTATGGGGGCGGTTTTTGCGGCGGCGGCACACGCCCCCATCACAGCAGTCATCATTTTATTTGAACTGACCGGCGATTACCGCATCATTTTACCGCTGATGCTGACGGTGGTGGTGGCATCGCTGGTGGCGCAGCCCCTGTTAAAAGGCGAATCCATCTACACGCTGAAATTAACCCGCCGCGGCGTAAAATTGCGGCGCGGGCGCGATGTGGATATTTTGCAGGCGGTGCTGGTGGAAGAAGTGATGCGCCGCAGTGTGGATACCGTTTCCACCGACCTGACCTTGCCCGAGTTGTCGGATATTTTCACCCGCACGCGGCATCACGGGCTGGTGGTGCTCGACCATCGCGGCAAAGTGTGGGGTATTGTGACCATTACCGACCTTGACCGCGCGGTGAACCGCAACCTGCCCCGCCGCACCACCGTCGCCGAAATTGGCGTGCCGCGCGACAAATTGCTGGTAGCCTATCCCGCTGAAAA
>CAYPNZ010000339.1:0-3847 GCA_964411845.1 uncultured Anaerolineaceae bacterium | reverse complement strand
TCAATTTGGGGGCAGGTTTGGAAAAATTTCATCTTTCTGTGCAGCCACGGGTTGAATGGAACGCAGATGCCGCAGGTTGAGCGGATTTTCACGGATTTTTTGAAAATAAATCTGCGCGAATCTTTGCCATCCGTGTTAATCCGCGTTCTATTCTTTATTCACCTGAATAGTTGCTCATTTTTTACAAACCGGGTGATTGTTTACCGATTGCGGTTATCAATGGTACAATATCGGTGTATGAGAATCTATTGCGGTGCGCCAAAAAACTATGCTTTCTGAAACCACCTCTCAACCCAATTGGACGACGACACTTTCCAACAATCTGAAAGATTTGACGCGCTATTTGGCGCAGCCCATTGATTTGTTCGCGCACTATAATTTGGCGTATCTGCGCCCCGATTTGATTGCCGGATTCACGCTGGCAATTATTGTGCTGCCGCAGAGTATTGCGGCGGCATTGCTGGCGGAATTGCCCGCTACCACCGGGTTATACACGGCAATCATCGGGGCGTTGTTTGGTGCGCTGTGGGGGTCGAGCAATCAGTTGCACACCGGCACCAACAATCCGGTATCGCTGCTGGTTTTTTCGGTGCTGATTGGGGTGGCGGTGCCCGGCTCGCCGGAATATTTGCTGGCGGCGGGTATTTTGGCGGTAATGGTGGGTGTTTTTCAGTTGGCGCTGGGGGTGGCGCGGCTCGGCGCGCTGGTAAATTTTGTGTCGCGGTCGGTGGTGGTGGGCTTCACCGCCGGGGCGGGGTTTCTCATTGCCGCCAGCCAGATTCGGTATCTGTTGGGTATGAGTTATCCCAGCGGTAGTGTGCTGGTTACGCTGCAACGGGCGGCGGCACACATTTCCGAAACGCACCCGCTCACGGCGGCAATTGGTATCAGCACCATCATTTTTTTGGTGATATGGCGCAGGTTCAAACCCAACATCCCCGGCACGCCGATTGTGCTGGTGGTGGTATCGGCGCTGGGGGTGTTGACCCACTGGAATGCGTTGGGGGTGGCGGTGGTGGGTCAATTGCCGCAGCACCTGCCGCCGTTTCAAAAATTGTGGGAAAACATTTCGCTCGATTTAATTTCAAACCTTTCTGCCGGCGCGCTGGCAGTGGGCACCATCAGTTTGGTATCCGATACCGCCATTGCCCGCGCCATTTCGGCGCAAACCAAACAGCGCATCGACAGCAATCAGGAATTCATCGGGCAGGGGATAGCCAACGTGATGATTGGTTTTTTCTCGGGCTATCCCGGCGCGGGGTCATTTTCGCGCTCGGCGGTGAATTTGCGGATGGGGGCAAAAACGCGGATGAGCGCCATCTTCTCGGCGATTTTTGTGGTGCTGGCGGTACTGATTTTGGCGCCGTGGGTGGCATTTCTGCCGCGTGCCGCCGTTGCCGGGGTGTTGATTTTGGCGGCATACGGGCTGATTGACCGCGCGGAGATTCGGCGAATTTGGCGCGGCGCGCGCGATGATGCGCTGATAATGCTCATCACGTTTGCCGGAACGCTTTTCCTGCGGCTGGAATTTGCCGTACTACTGGGGGTGCTGCTGTCGTTTGCCATGTATGTGATGAAAACCAGCGTGCCGCGCGTTGTGCCTGTTGTCCCCGAACCCGGTTTTCATCATTTCGCGTTTCAGCCCGATAAACCGGCGTGCCCGCAATTGGCAACCATTGATGTGCTGGGCGATTTGTATTTCGGCGCGGTGCATCATGTGGAAGAAGCCATTTTTGCCCACATGGCGGCGCATCCCCAGCAACCGTATCTGCTGTTGCGCATGCGCAGTGTGAACCAATGCGATTTCAGCGGCATTTACGCGCTGGAAAACATTGTGCAAACCTACCGCGACCGCGGCGGCGATGTGTTTATGGTTCGGGTGCAGCCGCCGGTGCTGGCGCTGATGCACGATACCGGTTTTTACGATTTTCTCGGCGCAGACCATTATCTCACCGATGATACCGCCATTCCGCACATATTCTACCATGTGCTTGACCCGGCAGTGTGCATTTACGAATGTGAGTTTCGGGTATTCAGTGAATGTCAAAACCTGCCGAAACAATTGTACCCCATCGAAGAACTGTCGCTGCCCAAAAAACCGCGCACCACTTTCCCCGAAATTACCGCCGCAGACCTGTACCGTCAATTGCACGGCGACCACCCGCCCTATGTGATGGACGTGCGCGAACCGCGCGAGTTTGCCCGCAATCACATTCCACAGGCACATTTATATCCGCTGGGAAAACTTTTTGCCAAACGTCCCGCATTGCCCGCCGACACACCGATTGTGCTGGTCTGTCGCATCGGGCGGCGCAGCCACAAAGCGGCACAAGTGCTCGATGCCTTCGGTTGGGAAAATGTAATGCTGCTGAAAGGCGGTTTGCAAGCATGGGAAGCCGCCGGTTTTTTGGAAGCGGTGGAAATCACACCGGAAACGGGAGGTAACGTATGACCACAGACCATCCCCCCCGAAATTTGGGGCTTGATTTGGTGCGCGTCACCGAAGCGGCGGCGCTCACTGCCGGGCGCTGGATTGGGCGCGGTCAACCGGAAGAAGCCGATGCCGCCGCCGCCGAAGCCATGCTGGAAGCCTTTAACACGCTCGATATGAAAGGGCAGGTCATTTTGGGTGAGGAAAACAAACTGGGGCGGCATTCGCCGTTAGACAGCGGCACGGTGCTGGGCACCGGGTACGGACCCGAAATGGATGTGCTGGTTGACCCGATTGACGGCGCGCGTTTGCTGATGCACGGACGGTCGGGGGCGCTGGCGGTGGCGGCGGTTGCCCCCGCCGGTTCGATGCTGCGGGTGGAACCGGCGGCATATATGGAAAAAATTGTGGTTGACCGCGAAGTCGGCGATAAATTGGTTCCCGAAGCATTGGATGCCCCCGCGGCATGGACGCTGGCGCTGATTTCTCGTCTGAAAGACAAACCCATCCGCGATTTGATAGTGTTTATGCTGGAACGCGACCGCCATACCGATTTGGTGGATGAAATTCGGGCGGCAGGGGCGCGGGTGTGGTTGCGCGCCGACGGCGATATTTTGGGCGCACTGCTGGCAATGGAACCGAATATCGGCGCGGATGTGCTGATGGGTATCGGCGGCGCGGCGGAAGGGATGATGGCGGCATGCGCCGCGCACGCGCTCGGCGGGGCAATGCTGGCACGCCTTGCCCCTCAAAGTCGCGCCGAGCGAGAAGCCGTAACCCAAGCCGGCTTGCCCGTCCGCAAAATTTTCACACAGCACGATTTGATTACCGATGATGACCTGTTTTTTGTCGCCACCGGCATTACCGACGGACCGTTGCTGAAAGGGGTGCGCTATCTCGGCGACCGCGCCGAAACCCATTCCATCATTCTGCGCGGCTCTACCGGCACCCGCCGCATCGTTTATGCCGAACACACCATCAAACGATTGTTTGGGTGAAATACCCAACGATACCGCAGCCCGAAACTCAAAACCCGAAACCAATATCTCGGAGGGCTTATGCCAAACCTGATTCTGTTCAACGGGAAAATACACAACCAACCCCGCGCCACGGCGATTGCCATTCGCGGCGGTAAAATTTTTGCAGTGGGCGATGATGCGGAAATCCGAGCGCTGGCACACGCCCGCACCGAGCAAATCAACCTGAACGGAAAATTGGTTTTACCCGGTTTTACCGATGCCCACTTCCATTTTTTCGATTGGGCGCTGGGGCGGTTGGATGTGGACGTGGCGGGCGTGTCATCGCTGGCGGAATTGCAGCGGCGAGTTGCCGCGCGCGCCGCGAAAACACCTGCCGGACAGTGGATAAAAGGGAGCGGCTGGAATGAAAGCGAATGGATGCCGCCCCGAATGCCCA
>CAYPNZ010000338.1:0-3849 GCA_964411845.1 uncultured Anaerolineaceae bacterium | reverse complement strand
GGGGCGGTCGGGAGACAACCCGCGGGCACGATGCGCGCGAATCAAATCGTCATCCAACATGGCGCGCATATCGTCTTTGGTCAGTTCTTCCACTTTCATCACTTCGTGCGACGTGCGGAAGCCGTCGAACACGTGTAAAAACGGCACCCGCGCTTCAAGCGTGGCGGCTTGGGCAATCAGCGCAAAATCCATCACCTCTTGCACCGAACCGGCAAACAGCATGGCAAAACCGGTACTGCGCGCCGCCATCACATCGCTGTGGTCGCCGAAAATGGAAAGCGCTTGCGCCGCCACCGACCGCGCCGCAATGTGGAACACGGTGCTGGTCAATTCACCCGCAATTTTGTACATATTGGGCAGCATCAGCAGCAAGCCCTGCGAAGCGGTAAAAGTGGTGGTCAGCGAGACGGTGGTCAACGCGCCCTGCAAAGCACCTGCCGCACCGCCTTCCGCCTGCATTTCAACTACGGTGGGCATAGTTCCCCAAATATTCGGTTCATGTTTGGCGGATTTTTCATCAGCCATTTCGCCCATCGGTGACGATGGGGTAATCGGATAGATAGCAATCACCTCATTGGTGGCGTGCGCAACGTGCGCTACCGCAGTATTGCCATCTATGGTAACCATACGTCGTTTTGTTTCGTTAGCCATAGATAATTCTCCTTTTTATATTAACCGCATAAAGTATACTCTCCCGCCCCGCCGCTGAACAGTGAAGATTGTCATCAATTTGATGATAAATGTCACTTTATTGAAAAAGAAGCATAAAAAAACCGAATCCTCTGTGTAACACAGAGGATTCGGCAAGGAAGTGAAACAATGGCGTTAATTTTCAGGATGATGCGGATGGCGGTGTGCCGTCGGGTCGTAGGGGTGCATCTCTTTCCGCACGTAGATGAACCAGTACACCAGCCCGACCAACACCGCCCCGCCGATGATATTCCCGATGGTAACGGGCAACAGGTTTTTCAGCAAGATGTTCCCCCACGTGATGTCCGCATAATCTGCGGAAGTTTTGCCAATCGCTTGCCAAAAAGATGCGGGCGCATTGGTTTTTACCAGCCAGCCGATGGAAAGGAAGTACATGTTGGCAACACTGTGTTCAAACCCTGCCGCCACAAACGCCGTAATGGGGAAAATAATTGCCATAATTTTATCGGTAACGGTACGCGCACTGAAACACAACCACACCGCCAAACATACCAGCGCATTACACATAATGCCCAGCGCAATGGCTTGCATAAAACCCAAATGAACCTTCCCGTTGGCAATATTGAGTATATTCAAACCGATAGCCCCACTGCCAAAACTAAACTGTTTGGTGTACAGCATCAGCAGTGCCGTTACCAGCGACCCCGCAAAGTTACCCAGATAGACAATCCCCCAATTGCGCAACAACTTTACGGTAGACACTTTGCCGTCTGCCCATGCCATCACAATCAAGTTATTGCCGGTGAACAACTCTGCACCACCGACAATAACCAAAATAAGTCCGAGGCTGAAAACCAAACCGCCGAGCAGTTTTGTCACACCGAATGACAAATGCCCGCTCGCCCCGGCGGTTACCGTGGTGGCAAACACTGCTCCCATTCCAATGAACGCCCCTGCCAGCACTGCCAGCGCGAAGGTGTTCCAAAAACCCATACCGGCTTTTTTCCGACCCACAACTTCCGCTTTGGCAGCCATTTCCGGCGGCAAAAACGAATCAAGTGTTTGAGCTTTGTTATTTCCGACCGCTACTGTCACTTTGTCCTCCTTCAAGGTTATGCCAGCATAAAAAAATATTATCTTCTATTGTGAAATATATCACGGGCAAGAGAAAAAGAAAAGTGACAAACATCACGTTTTATTTGTGACATTCATCACTAGCGGGCGGGGTTATTATTTAGGTTCCTTTTTGCGGTCACACATCAGCCCGCCCCAAGTTGTTTTCCCCGTTTGACGGCGATAATTTCCGCCATGATGGACAGCGCAATTTCCTCAGGACCTTTTGCGCCCAAATCAAGCCCAATCGGCGCGTGAATGCGGGCAATTTGCGCCGCCGACACCCCCATTTCCGTGAGCGCCGCCACCCGTTTGGCGTGTGTCCGCCGCGAACCCAGCGCGCCGATATACCGCGCCGGGCTGTTCAGCGCAATTTCCAGCGCAGGATTGTCAAACTCGGCGTTGTGGCTGACAAACACCACATAGCATCCTTCATCCAACTGCATTTCCGACAGCGCATCGGCGGGAAATTGCACCACCAGTTCATCCACCTGCGGAAAACGGTCGCGCGAGGCGAACACATCGCGGGGGTCAATTACAATGGTGCGAAAACCCAACGCTTTGGCAAAGGTTGCCAGCACCATAGCAATATGCACCGCACCGATGACAATCAATCGTTGTGGCGGCGGATATACCTCAATAAACACATCTGCCGTGCCGGTTTCCGTGTTGAATGTGCGCCGTTCGGTGTGTTGCGTTTCCATTTGCGCGAGGGCAGCCGCGCAGACCGCATCCGTCAGCACGCCCAAACTGCCCGTGGTGCGCCCATCGGGGAAAACCAGCATTTTTTCGCCCGCGTGCGCCCCGCCGAGCACCGTCGCCAGCGAAACCAGTTTTTGCGCTGCCAGCACATCTTTCAGCGCAGAGAAAATTGTGGCTTGCAGCGGTTCGATATACACATCAATATTGCCGCCGCACAGCAAGCCCACCGCTTCAAACGCCATTTCATCGGTGATGCCATATTCCATCAATTTCGGTTTGCCCGTTTTCAGCACTTCACGGGCATGCTGAAAAACGTTCCCTTCCACACAACCCGCGCTCACCGAACCGACCATATCCCCCGCCGATGACACCGCCATTTTTGAACCGAGGGGACGCGGCGCAGAGCCGTACACCTTCACCACAGTTGCCAGCGCCACTTGTTTGCCATCTGCCAGCCATCGTTCAATCTCCGATAGAATTTCGCGCATGTTATGTCTCCTGTTTGGTTGATAGCGACACGTGTCGGGCGAACGTTTGCAGGGTTGCCGCCGCGTCTCTTTTCAACGGATTGCCATGTCCAAAACAGATAATTTCCGGTTGCAGCGCCGCCAATTTTTGCACCGAAGCAATGTTCGCCGCCATATCGGGCGTGAAGGCGGCAAAAGGTAAACGCAGCCCCAACACATTGAGCACCGCATCCCCACAAAACAGGATGCGCCGCCGGGGCTGCCAAAACGCCAAATGTCCCGGGGTGTGCCCCGGCGTTTCGATAACTTGCAAGCCGCCCAGTGCGGAAACCGTGTCGCCCGTGCCGACTGTTTCATCCACGGGCGTGCCGGGCAGCAATTCGGCATCACGTGCCATCAGCCGCGCCCATCCCGTCAGGGTTTCGCGCGGCGGGTACAGCGGCTTTTCCCGCCCCTCGATAATCGGTTTCTCCCGCGCAGAGGCGTACACTGTCGCCCCGGTGAGCCGCCGCAGTGCCGGCAACCCGCCGATGTGGTCGCCGTGAGCATGGGTTATCAAAATCCGTTTTACATCTGCCGGGCGGTATCCGTGCACCGCCAACTGTTTGATAATTTTTGCGGTTGCCAGCGGTAAACCGGCATCTATCAGCGTAATACCGTCTGCATCTACAATGGCATATACCCGTCCCACCGCCAACCCGGCAAAACCAAACACATTCGCCGTAATTTGTTGCATCGTCGCCCCTTTTTTCCACATCTCATTCGGAAATACATTCACCGGATGTATCGGATAGAACACAGATACCGCAGATTGCACGGATTTTCACGGATTTTCTTGAAAATATTTTAAGACTCGCCTGAAAAAAGATCGATTTTTCACCACAGAGACACAGAGATACAGAGTTTTGAATGCTCT
>CAYPNZ010000337.1:0-3853 GCA_964411845.1 uncultured Anaerolineaceae bacterium | reverse complement strand
GTTCGACACCCTTTTCAGCGAGCATTTTGCCTGTGTTCACTGCGGCACCAATTTGCCGCCCATCGAACCGCGCACGTTTAGTTTTAACAGTCCGCACGGCGCGTGCCCCACCTGCGGCGGGTTGGGCGTAAAACCGGAACTCGACCCCGATTTGATTTTCAGCCGCCCGGAATTGGCACTGGCAAACGGGGCGGTGCGTCCGTGGGCAAAAGAAGCAAAAAACAGTTACTACCGGCAACTTCTCCGCGCGGTTGCCAAACATTACAACATTCCGATGAACGTGCCCGTGCGCGAATTATCGCACACCCAAAAAGACATCATTTTGTACGGCAGCAAACCGGGCGACAAAATTACACTCACCCAAATTCATCCCGATAGTACCACCACCACTTACGAAACTTCGTTTGAGGGCGTTATTCCTCATTTGAAACGCCGTTATCAAGAAGCAGAAAACGAGTTTATCAAAAACGAAATTGAGCAGTATATGTCGCCGCGGGTGTGCCCCACCTGCCACGGGCAACGCTTGCGCCCCGAAGCGCTGGCGGTAACCATTGACGGCAAATCCATCAGCCACGTTGCCGCACTGTCCATCAGCCGGTTGGCAAATTGGGCACAAACATTGAACGCTCATCCCGATTTTACCCGCCGTCAGCAGGCAATTGCCGCCCCCATTTTAAAGGAAATCGAAAAACGGCTGAAATTTTTGATTGATGTGGGGTTGGAATATCTTTCGCTCAACCGCACCAGCGGCACGCTTTCCGGCGGCGAAGCGCAGCGCATTCGGCTGGCAACGCAAATCGGGTCGCAATTGATGGGTTGTTTGTACATTTTGGACGAACCGTCCATCGGCTTGCACCAACGCGATAATGCCCGGTTGATAAAAACGCTGCAAAATTTGCGAGATTTGGGTAACACCGTGCTGGTGGTCGAACACGATGAAGACACAATGCGCGCCGCCGATTGGCTGGTGGATATGGGTCCCGGCGCGGGCGAACACGGCGGCGAAGTGGTTTTCAGCGCCGATACCGCCACTTTTCTGCGCGAATCGCCCAGCGAAACGGCGCAATTTCTGCGCGGCGAAAAAAGCATCCCCGTGCCGGCTGTTCGGCGGCGGGGGAACGGTCGCTTTTTAACACTGCGCGGCGCACGTGCCAACAACCTCAAAAACATTACGGTCAACTTCCCGCTGGGAACCTTTACCTGTGTGACGGGCGTTAGCGGCAGCGGCAAAAGCAGTTTGGTCATTGATATTTTACAGCGGCGGTTGGCGCAATATATGTACCGCGCCAAAGCCAAACCGGGCGCGTTCGATGCGCTGGAGGGGCTGGAATATCTGGATAAAGTTATTAACATTGACCAAAGCCCCATCGGGCGCACCCCGCGCAGCAACCCCGCCACGTATGTGGATGTGTTCACCCCGTTGCGCAATCTGTACGCCGGTTTGCCGGAAAGCAAATTGCGCGGATACAGCCCGGGGCGGTTCAGTTTTAACGTGAAAGGGGGTCGCTGCGAAGCGTGTCAGGGTGCGGGCATCATTCAAATAGAAATGCAGTTTTTGCCCGACGTGTATGTGCCGTGCGAAGTTTGCGACGGATTGCGCTACAACCGGGAAACGCTGCAAGTAAAATACAAAGGCAAATCCATCGCCGAAGTGCTGGAAATGACGGTGGCGCAAGCGCTCGATTTTTTCAGCAATATTCCGTCAATTCGGCGCAAATTGGAAACATTGCAAAAAGTGGGATTGGGATATGTGCGGTTGGGTCAGCCCGCCACCACCCTTTCCGGCGGCGAAGCACAGCGCATTAAATTGAGCAAAGAATTGGCGCGACGGTCAACCGGCAAAACGCTGTATATTTTGGATGAACCCACCACCGGGCTGCACTTTTCCGATGTGGAGCGGTTATTGGGCGTACTGCATCGGCTGGTAGACCGCGGCAATACCGTTATTGTGATAGAACACAACTTGGATGTCATCAAAGCGGCGGATTGGGTGATAGACTTGGGTCCCGAAGGGGGAGACGGCGGCGGGGAAGTGGTGGTTGCCGGCACACCCGAAACGGTGGCGGCAGAACCCAAAAGTTACACCGGACAATGGTTAAAACCACTGCTGGCATAAAATACACAAAAAGTTACGAAAATTATACAATTTTCGGGGCTTCTGTAAATTTAGCGTAAACAAACCTTATAAATTCTAACCATTTCATTTACAGTATTTTTGTCCTATGTTATAATGAAAATGATTGCTCAGAAAAGAATTATTTTGCATTTTTTCGTTTTTAAGAGAGGACTTATGAAAATTCGATGGCACGAAAAGGGACAAGGGCTGGTAGAGTATGCGCTGTTGTTGGTACTGATTGCCGTGGTGGTGCTCGGCGTGCTGGTATTGCTGGGACCGCAAATTAGCAGCGCTTACAGCCGAGTTATCACCGCACTGGGGGGAACCGTACCGCACACGTATACCATCACCAGTGGACCGAGTATTTCTGCATCAAGTAGTTCCGGTGTATGTACTTATTCGCTTACCATGCAGGTTAGGGTTACAGACGGTGGTTCGCCAGTCAGTAACGAAACCGTCTCTGTATCCGTTTCCGGTGGGGCTGCTGCCGGTTCTCCCGCCTCAGTAACCACAAATGCCAGCGGCATCGCCATCTGGAGCAATACTGAAATAAAAACCGTTGGCGGCGCGTGCCAAAGTGGCACATCCACCGTTTCAGTTGCCGGCGGTGCTGCTTCCGGGTCAGCAAGTTATTAAATTGATTTTACCGCCATTATCACACCTTTTGAAGTAATGGCGGTAATTATTTGCCTCGTCACAAACCAATCCCTCCAATTCATTATTCATTCAACAGAAGGATGCTGTTATGAAAACACGCTTTCCCGTCTCTCATTTTTCCTCTGGTTTGCAGTTGCCGAAACCTATCCGGCAACTACTGATTTCAGTCAGTCTTGCCGTTATTGGGGTGATGGCATTACTGATGATTTTTGGACAAACCGTTTCGCATGTTAGTGCTGCCGGCAACGTTTTGTATGTGGCAACCACCGGGAATGATACCGGTTCATGCAATTTGAGTGCGGCGCCATGCGCCACCATTCAATATGCAGTCAATCAAGCCACCGCCGGCGATGAAATCCGTGTGGCAACAGGCATTTATACCGGCGTTCAGACAATTGGTAGCTCAACACAGGTTGTGCAAATTAACAACAAAAACCTTACCCTTCTTGGGGGATTTACCACAACCAACTGGACAACGGCTGACCCAACTGCCAACCCAACCATTATTGATGCAGAGGGGCAAGGGCAGGTTCTCAATTTGGTACAAGCGGGTACAACCCGCATTGAAGGTTTCATTCTGCAAAATGGTTCTGCGACACGCGGCGCAGGGATTTATATTGAGAGTGGGCAGGTAACACTTCAAGATAACCTCATTCGCTATAACCGCGCCATCTCTAACGGTGGGGCAATTTATGACTTTAATGGTAACACTGCCATTATTCACAATAAAATTTACAGCAACAGTACCAGTGCCCTCTCCGGCGGCGGCGCTATTGCCAACACTGCAGCGGCAACAACCACCATTCAATTTAACGAAATATACAGCAATACTGCTTCCAATGGTTTGGGTGGGGGGATACTGAACTCCGGGTATGCACTCATTGAAGGAAATACAATCCACCATAACACCGCTTCTTTCGCTGCCGGCGGTTTTGAAAACTTTCAATCTGCATCCATGGCTCTTTTGACAAACAATATTTTCTATGCGAATACATCCAATTCAGGCGGTGCAATTTACAATGGTAAAGGAATGCTAACAATCCGGCATAACACCATCGTCAGCAATACGGCAGCCATTAC
>CAYPNZ010000336.1:0-3867 GCA_964411845.1 uncultured Anaerolineaceae bacterium | reverse complement strand
GGGGCACGCCGCCGCGTGCCCCCTACGGAAAAGGAAGATTAGGCAAATCTGAGGTGGGGGAGGCTCGCGAGCCGTCCCTACAAAAGTTCCAAAATGAGAATTGCTGGGGGCATTGACAGCAACTTGAAAAACCGGTACATTTGCCAAATTATCGGGACATTATTCCCGGTGATAATTTACAGAAGACCTTAACTTGTTACTGATGGGCTGAGCGGAAACTTTCTCCCAGCAGGGTTTCCAGATGAGGGGTGACGCCCCAAAAAGTTTTCATCGCGCGATATTCCGCGAGAAACGGGGCGGGGATGTCGGCGGCATCAATTTTTACGGCGCGAATCATCAGGTTGCGGGCGGTGTGTTCGGTGGAAATAAATTCTACCACCTCGGTGCGATAGCCCATCACGCGCAAAATTAGGGCGCGAAAGGTGTCGGTCAAAATGTCGCCGAGGCGTTCTTTTAAAATGCCGTGCCGAAAAATGGGGCGATATGCCGGATTTTCCACCGCCCCGAGCGGCGGCAGTTGCGCTTGCAGGTGATGGTGGCAGCACGGCACGCTGAAAATATAGCGGCTTTGCCAGCGAATGGCTTGCGCCAGCGCCTCATCGGTGGCGGTATCGCAGGCATGCAGCGCCAGCACAATATCCGGCGGGGTGTCGGGGCGAAAGTCAATGATGGCGGCGGGATGAAATGCCAGCCCGTGCCAGCCCATTTCCGCCACCTGCGCGTTCCGTTTCGCCATCAAATCGGCGTTCACATCAATACCGGTGAGCCGGGTTTCGCGCCCCAAAATTTCGGTGAGAAAATAATAGGTGGCAAAAGTAAGATAGGCGTTGCCGCAGCCGCAATCAATCACAGAAAGCGGTCGGTCGGGCAGGGTTTCGGCGGCGAGGGTTTGGCTGACCAAATCGAGAAACCGGTTGATTTGCCAAAATTTGCCGGTCATTTTGGCTTTAATTTTGCCGTCGGCAGTGGCAATACCCACCGCATGCAAAAACGGGTTCGGTTCGCCATAGGGGAAAATCAACCCTTTGGGACGGTCATGGCTCAGGCTGGGGGCGGGTTTGGGGGTGGCGTGTTTTTCACGGTGGAGAATGATTTTCCCCTTTTTGGTGATTTGTGCCCGTAGTTTTTCGGTGGTCGTTTCGATGACAATGCCGGAGAATGGCTCTGCCAGCAATTCATCCAGCCGCGCCGAAAGTTCGTCGCCGCGGAAATTTTTACTCACATCGTGCCGCCCGTCGAAATACGAAAATTGCAGGTGGTACACGCCTTTCAGCGCTACCGGGCGAATGGCAACCTTTTTCCAGCGCGGCGAATGCCCTTTCCGCCTGCCTTTAAATTCGGCACGGATGAATGTTTCGGGAGAGAGAATGGCGGATTTCAGTTTGGCGGTTTTGGGTTTAAAGTTCAAAGTTCAAAGTTCAAAGTTCAAAGTTTCAAGTTTCAGGTTTCAGGTTGAACATCGAACATTGAACCTGAAACCTGAAACACGTTTTTACCACCCGCGGGTGGCGAGTTGTTCTTCTTCCGGCAGTGAGCGCACGTTAATGCCGACCATCGGTTCGCCCAAATCTTTGCTGATTTCCGCCAGAATTTTGGGGTCGTCATAATGGGTTACGGCTTGCACGATGGCGTTGGCACGTTTGGCGGGGTTGCCGCTTTTGAAGATACCGGAACCGACGAACACCCCATCCACGCCGAGCTGCATCATCAGTGCGGCATCGGCGGGGGTGGCAATGCCACCGGCGGCGAAATTTACCACCGGCAAGCGTCCGAGTTCGCGGGTTTCTTTCACCAGTTCATACGGTGCGCCGATATTTTTGGCGAAGGTCATCAATTCTTCTTCCGGCATGGTTTGCAGGCGGCGAATTTCGCCGAGCACGGTGCGGGCGTGGCGCACGGCTTCCACCACGTCACCGGTTCCGGCTTCGCCTTTGGTGCGAATCATTGCCGCGCCTTCGCCGATGCGGCGCAATGCCTCGCCCAAATTGCGGCAGCCGCACACAAACGGCACTTTAAAGTTGTGTTTGTTGATGTGATGGGCTTCATCGGCGGGGGTGAGCACTTCACTTTCGTCAATATAATCCACGCCGATGGCTTCCAAAATTTGCGCTTCCACAAAATGCCCGATGCGCGCTTTTGCCATCACCGGGATGGAGACCGCATCCATAATGCGCTGAATCATACCGGGGTCGCTCATCCGCGCCACCCCGCCATCGGCGCGAATGTCGGCGGGGACGCGCTCCAGCGCCATCACGGCGCATGCGCCGGCATCTTCGGCGATTTTCGCCTGTTCCGGCGTGACCACATCCATAATCACGCCGCCTTTCAGCATTTGTGCCAATCCCACTTTTACGCGCCATGTTCCTTTTTGGCTGTTGCCATTTTCTGTACTCATGTTTCACCTCGTTATCAGTTATTGGTTGTCTGTTATTCGTTATCGGTTTTCAGGGGGCAAAAAACGGATGACTGACCACTGAAAACCGGATGCTATTGATAAAACGCATCCATTCGCGCCGCGTGTGCCAGTTCTTCCCGATGTTCGGGGGTGTCGAGCACTGTTTGCACGCTTTCCGGCGAACGTTTTTGTGCGGGCCAATTTTCATTTCCGGCGATGCGCAACAGCAAGCGCGCCGCCAGCGCCGATGTTTCGCGCAGGTTTTTCAGCGAAACTTTGTCGAGCGTGTCGAATTTGGTGTGCCCGTATCCCCGACCGGTCAGCGAGCGCGGAATCGATTCGATGCCGCCGGTGGGCACACCCGCCATAAAAAACGGATAGTGGTCGGAATGCGCCATCACCGATTGTCCCACGTTGAACGGTTCCGCCATTTCCGCGCTCATCGCTTCAAATACCGGTTGCAGGTCGTCCCACATATTTAAATTGATACCCCGATTTTCTACCGCGCCCGCTGCGTCCATATTCAGATAGAAACGGATGCGGGGGAATTCATCGGCGTGGGCTTTGGCATACGCCTTCGAACCGAGCAATCCGATTTCCTCGATGCCCCAAAATACGAATCGCACCGTGCGGGGCAGGGGATGCGCGTATTTTGCCAGCACGCGCGCCGCTTCCAGCACGGAGACTGTGCCGCTGGCGGGGTCTTCCGCGCCCTGCGCGATGTCGTGTCCGTCGTAATGACTGCCGACCATCACAATTTCATCGGGATGGTCACTGCCCGGCAACTCACCGATGACGTTCCACGAGGTTGCCGGAAACAGTTCGTCGGTGGTGGTCATGCGGATAGTCACGTTGCCGTATTTTTTCACCGCCCGCCGCAGAAAATCTCCGTCTTCTTTTGAAACGGAAATAGCGGGAATTTTGCCCGCTTGCCCTTTATAACCGACGCCGCCGGTGGCGGGTCCGTATGCCGGATAGTGGTTGGCAAAGATGAACGCCGTCGCACCCGCCAGCATACTGCGCCCGTATTTTTCGTTGCGATGAATCCATCGTTTGGAACCTTTTGGGGCGACCACGCTGCTGGTTAGCACCACATTCCCCGAAATTTCCGCCGCACGAGTGTCGAAATCGGCGGGTGCGCCGTCACCCATATCAACCAACTTGGCGGTTACGGTGGCGGGGGGCGAATGCGGCAAACTGATGCAGGGAATGGTTTTTTGGATGGGATGGACGATTTCCAGCGTTGCCGCACCGCGCCGCCAGCCCAGATAATCTACCGGCTCTGCGTGAACATTTTGCAAGCCGTAATCGCGCATTTTTTGCGCCAAAAATTCCGCCGCTTGTTTTTCGCCGGGGGTGCCGCCAAACCGCGAGCCGAAATCATCGCACAGAACGGTTAGGTTATCCATCACTTCGGTAGTCGTAAAAATATCGCCCACCATTTTTTGGTCGGTAGTGAGGAATGGGTTTTG
>CAYPNZ010000335.1:0-3881 GCA_964411845.1 uncultured Anaerolineaceae bacterium | reverse complement strand
CATGCTGCAGCGATATATCGCTGAAACCGAGCGCCGCCAGAAAATCATCGGTTTTGCTGTAACCGCACGCTTCGGAAATTTCTTCATAGCGCACATCGTCGGTAATGTGCAGGCGTTTCAACTCGCGTTCTAAAATGCTGCGTCCCTGAGTTACGCTTTCATCGTAATTTTGTTTTTTGAACCAGTGCCGAATTTTTTTGCGGGCGCGGCTGGTTTTTACATAACCCAAATTTTCGTTTAGCCAGTCTCGGCTGGGTCCCCCCCGTTTGGCGGTGAGAATTTCCACCTTGTCGCCGTTGCGCAGTTGATAATCTAAACTGACCAAAATGCCGTTTACTTTTGCGCCGCGGCATTTGTGCCCGATTTCGGTGTGAACATAATAAGCCAAGTCTATCGGGGTTGAACCGAGCGGCAATTCGTAAATATCACCTTTCGGGGTGAAAACGTACACCTTTTCTTCGATGACATCGGATTTTACCGCATCCACAAACTCGCTCGCCGAACTGTCGCCTTCCATTTGAAGTTTGATGGCTTGCCGCATTGCCGCAATTTTCTGGTCGAGCGCGATGTCGGCGTGCTTGCTGTTATCTTTATAGCGCCAGTGGGCGGCAATACCCAATTCTGCCTGCCGGTGCATCTCTTCGGTGCGAATTTGGACTTCAAATTGATGCCCGCGCGAATCGGTGACGGCGGTATGCAATGATTGATAGCCGTTTTCTTTCGGCGCGGCAATATAATCGTCAAATTCCTGCGGGATGGGTCGCCATTTGGTGTGAACGACGCCCAGCGCGGCGTAACAATCGCGCACCGAGTTTACAATCACCCGCAGGGCGGTAATATCGTAAATTTGGGTGATGTCCACTTCTTTTCGCTGCATTTTTTGGTAAATGCTGTACAGGTGTTTGGTGCGCCAATACAAATTTGCTTCAATACCCGATTCTTCCAGCGCATCTTGCAGTTCTTTGGCAATGCGATTGACGAATTTTTCGGCGTGAATGCGTTGGGCTTCGCGCTGACGGGCAATATAGTTGTATTCGGTGGGATGTAAATGTTTGAAAGCGTGGTCTTCCAATTCCGATTTGAAGGATTGCATCCCCAGCCGATTGGCAAGCGGCGCAAAAATATCAAGCGTTTCGCGGGCGATGCGTTTGCGTTTATGTTCCGGCAGCGAACCGAGGGTGCGGATATTGTGCAAACGGTCGGCGAGTTTAATGAGCACCACCCGCACATCTTCGCCGATGGCAAGGAACATTTTGCGCAGATTTTCCGTTTGCTGAATTTCTCGACGACGGTCTGAAGGTGTGCCCTTCTGTTCCGATGCCTGTTTCAATTTGGTTACACCGTCCACCAACTTGGCGACGGTGGGTCCAAATTGCTGTTCGATTTCTTTCAGCGTAACATCGGTATCTTCCGGGACATCGTGCAGCAAAGCGGCAACAATAACCTCGCCATCCATCTTCAAATCCGACAGAATTTGTGCCACGGTGATGGAATGCGTGATATACGGTTCGCCGGAAGCGCGTTTTTGGTTGGCGTGCGCGCTTGCCGCCAATTCGTAAGCGGCTTTTATATCGGTAATATCGGAAGCCGGCAAATAACTTTCCAATTCTTTGAACCAGCCGTCCAAATTTAGAGAGACTTTTATATCCGTGTCGAGCATAGATTGGGTACTCCGGTGAAATTTATCCAGTCAAACGCTATTCGGCAATGAATATGCGGGTACTGTGCTATAATTTTAGCACAATCGCCCGCCGATGTAAATGTGTACCATAAACAGGGGTGTGATTCAATTTTGGGGTAAATTTTAGCCCGAAATTAATTTCCGGGCTAAAAGCCGATGTGCTTGCGAGCTGATGATGAAATTTTTCCAAACCTGCCTCCAAATTGAATCGCACCCTATAAACAGTACTTTTGGTTCTTCTAATTTTTTGACAGTTATTGTAAAATAGAAAGAAGTGGTACAGAAAGGTAATTTTTACGAACTGCCGTAAATGGATATAATGAAAGCAGTAACATGGGATGAGTGCCAATGGATATTGCCTCGTTTGCCGCGGAAATTGAGCGAACGCTAAAAGCATACAAAAATGGCGAGTACACCTATCGCCCGCAATTTGATACCGATGCCGATTGGGCGGCAGCGCTGTCGGCGCGTTTTGCCGAGATTGCCCGCCGTATGGAAGCCCAATCGTCGCGGGCGGATGCCGCGAGCATTGATGCCGATGCGGAAGACATGCTGCAAAAAATTGTAGATGATGTTGCTGCCGCACTGCCCGCCGATACGGTGATGCTGATAACGTTGGCAGGCGATGAGATTCGGCAGATGGTAACAAACACTTCCGGCAGCATTGACCGCACTGATGTTTCTGTGGATGATTTTCGCGCGGGATTGTGCGGCTGGGCATTTCGGGAAATGGAAGCGGTATTGTCTCCCAAAAACAAACCCGAAGCGCGCGAAAGTGTAAAAGTGCATCAATGGCGCACCGAAAATAATGTCGGGGCGATGGCGGTGGTGCCGGTGCGTATGGGCGATGCGGCAGTGGGAACGCTGGCGGCAATGAATCGGCTTGACCAGCGCGATTTTACCGAGCGCGATATAAAATTATTGAGCACAATGGCTGACCATGTGGCAACGGCGCTTGCCAACGCACAATTGCAGCAGCAACTGCGGCAGCGCCAAAAATCGGACACGGCAGAATTGGCGTTACCTGCTCACGCGGCGAAGGTGGGTAAACTTTCTGTTGCCGAGCAGTTGCGCCTCTTTTTTGAGGCGGCGGAACAAAGCGCCAATACCATCGTTATCACCGATACCGAGGGATACATTCAATATGCCAACCCGAAATTCTCCGAAACGACCGGTTACACCGTCGCCGAGGCGCTGGGACAACACACCCGCATTTTAAAATCCGGAGAAATACCGCCGGAAGAATATAAAAAACTGTGGGAATCAATATCGCAGGGGCATATTTGGCGGGGGGAATTTCATAACAAGCGCAAAGACGGCACATTATATTGGGAAGCGGCAACCATCAGCCCGATAAAAGATGCCGCAGGAAAAATAACCCACTATTTGGCAGTCAAAGAAGACATAACCCAACAAAAAGCAACGGAAGTGACATTGGCTCGCCGTGCCACCGAGTTGGAAACCGTAACGCAGGTGGTGATGCAGGTCGGCACCGATATTTCGCGGGTGCTGGACACGGACGAACTGTTGCAAAAAGTGGTTGATTTAACCAAAAATGCATTCTCGCTGTATCACGCGCACGTTTACGTGTTAGATGACCAACTGTTGCGGCTGGTTGCCGGCGCGGGGGAAATCGGCGGGCAAATGGTGAAAGAGGGCTGGCATATTCCACTGAATCATGGATATTCGGTGGTGGCGCGTGCCGCCCGTTCAAAAACACCGCTAGTGCTGAACAAAGTTCGCCACGGCACGGACTTTTTACAAAACCCGCTTTTACCCCGCACCCGCGCCGAGTTGGCTATACCGCTGGTGGTGGGCGAAGAAGTGCTGGGGGTGCTTGACGTGCAGGCGGATACGGTAGGTTTCTTCTCCGATGACGACCTTCCCGTATACGCCGCACTGGGTGCGCAGGTTGCCGTCGCTTTGCAAAACGCCCGTCTTTTCAGCCGGGTGCAGGCAACACTGGCAGAAACAGAAGCATTGTACAATGTCAGCCGCGCGCTGAACACCATTGCCGAACTGCCGCAATTGTTGCAAACGGTTGTCGAAATGGTGAAAGATGCGCTTTCTGCCACCTGGGCAACACTGGTAACGGTAGATATGCTTTCGATGCAGATTGAACAAAAAGCGGCAGCCGGAAACGGCGCGGAAGATATTTTGCCGGCATCGTTTGACGAGTTGATAGCCGGTTTGAGCGGCT
>CAYPNZ010000334.1:0-3903 GCA_964411845.1 uncultured Anaerolineaceae bacterium | reverse complement strand
GGGGAAAAGGGAGGTGCGGGTGGGGGGACGCGGGGAAGCCGGTGGCGTAAAACTGGCGAAGAACCCCGCCGAAGCGGAAGCCGGTGCCCAAAAGATTTTGGGGATGGACATCAAAGGGCTGACGGTGGAAAAAGTGTTGGTGGATGAAGCCGCCGACATCAAGCAAGAAATCTACCTCGGCATTGTCATTGACCGCGCCATCCACAAACCGGTATTCATTGCCTCTTCCGAAGGGGGCGTGGAGATTGAAATCGTCGCCAAAGAAAACCCCGACGCCATCATCCATTTGCCGGTTGACCCCCTGTTGGGCATGCAAGACTTTCAAGCCCGCAACTTGGCGTTCGATTTGGGCTTGCGCGGCAAACTCATCAACCAGTTTGTAAAAATCGCCAAAGGATTGTATCAGGCTTTTGTTGATTCCGATGCCAGTTTGGCGGAAATCAATCCGCTGGTGGTCACGGGCGAAGGCAAGTTGCTGGCAGTGGACGGCAAAATGCTGCTTGATGACAACGCGCTCTACCGTCATCCCGATTTGGAAGCGATGCGCGACCGCCAAGAAGAAGATGAATCGGAACGCATTGCCCGCGAAGCCGGTTTAAGTTTCGTCAAACTCGACGGCGAAATCGGCTGTATGGTCAACGGTGCCGGTTTGGCAATGGCAACAATGGACATCGTGAAATATTACGGTGCCGAACCTGCCAACTTCCTTGACATCGGCGGCGGCGCCAAAGCCGAAAAAGTTGCCACCGCACTGCGCATCATTCTGGCAGACCCCAAAGTAAAAGCCGTGCTCTTCAATATTTTCGGCGGCATTACCCGCGGCGATGAAGTTGCCAACGGCATTTTGCAGGCACTGAACGAAGTGAAAACCGACATCCCGATGGTCGCGCGGCTGGTGGGTACCAACGAAGCGGAAGGACGCGCCATTTTGCAGGCGGCAAACTTCCCCAGCGCCACCTCGTTGGGCGAAGCGGCACAAATGGCAGTGGCAATGGCGAAAGGAGAGCAAGCATGAGCATTTTAGTTGGCAAAGATACCCGGCTGGTGGTGCAGGGCATTACCGGGCGCGAAGGAAATTTTCATACCCAACAGATGATTGAATACGGCACAAACGTGGTTGCCGGTGTAACCCCCGGCAAGGGCGGCGAATGGACGCTCGGCGTGCCGGTGTTTGATACCGTCAAAGAAGCCGTGGAAACGCAGGGCGCAAACACCTCTATCATTTACGTGCCGGCACGTTTTGCCGCCGATGCCATTATGGAAGCCGCCGATGCGGGCATCGAACTGATTGTCTGCATTACCGAAGGCATCCCCGTGCTGGATATGGCAAAAGTCCGCACGTTCCTCGACCAGAAGGACGCACGCTTGATTGGACCGAATTGCCCCGGGCTGATTTCGCCGGGAGAAGCAAAAGTCGGCATTATGCCCGCCCAAATCCACAAACCGGGCAAAGTCGGGCTGGTAAGCCGCAGCGGTACACTGACCTATGAAGTGGTACAGGCATTAACCGACCTGAACTTGGGGCAAAGTACCGCCATCGGCATTGGCGGCGACCCCATCATCGGTACCAATTTTATTGATGTGCTGAAATTGTTTGAAGCCGACCCCGACACGGAACATGTGGTGCTCATCGGTGAAATTGGCGGCACGGCAGAACAAAAAGCCGCCGAATATATCGCCAAACACATGAGCAAACCGGTCACGTCATTCATCGCCGGGCGAACCGCACCGCCGGGCAAACGTATGGGGCACGCCGGTGCCATCATTCAAGGTGGCGAAGGCACAGCCGCCGAGAAAATCGCCGCATTGGAAGCCGTCGGCGTAAAAGTGGCAACCCTGCCTACCGAAGTGGCGGAATTGGTTAAAGCCAGTATGGGCTAACTTCGATTTTAAAAAACCAAAAGGGGAACAGTGCAGTCTGTTCCCCTTTTTTGTTTCCCAAAAACAACCGCCTCAATGGGCGTGCAGCACATCCCCCGCCAAAATCTCTTCCAACCGACCGTTTTCACGCCGAAGGAGCAACGCCCCGCTGTCGGAAACATCTTCCGCCACACCCGCTACTATCCCCTGTGCCGTGCGCACCCGCACCGGCTGCCCCAACGTTTCCAACCGCGCGCGCCATTCGGCAAACGGACTTTCGCCGTGCCGCAGCGCGTTGTATCGTTTTTCAACCTGCATCAAATACGCGGGCAGTAAACCGCCGCGCGGCACCGCTCGTCCGGTAATGGTTTGCAGGCTGGTGGCGGTATCTGCCAGCGACGGTTCGGCAGCGGCAAAATCAATATTCACATTAAGCCCCATCCCCACAATTACCCAATCGAGTCGTTCTGCGATGATGCCCAATTCGGTTAAAATGCCGGCAAGTTTTTTTCCGCCGAAAACCACATCATTGGGCCATTTTAACCCGACGGTGATACCGGTTTGCTCGGCTATGGCATCGGCGACGGCAAGTGCGCATAGCATCGTCAGTTGCTGGGCTTGTGCCGGCGGCAGAAAATCGGGGCGAAACAACAGCGAGGTGAGCAAACTGCTGCGCGGCGGGGCGACCCAGCGGCGGTTGAAGCGTCCGCGTCCGGCGGTTTGCAACTCGGTGAGGATGAGCGTGCCTTCCGGGGTGTCATCGGTCAGGATTTTTTTCAGGTAATCGTTGGTCGAAGTAATTTGTTTGAAATAGACGGTATGCTTCCCGAAAATTTCAGTGGGCAATTGTGCGGCAATCTTTTCGCCGCCGTGGGTGTTGGGGAGCATTTATGGGTTTTCCTCTAATGCCTTTTTTAGTATTTTAGTGAACCATTCGTATGTGAAAGTTTCTTTTTGCATGGTTGCCACATTGGTGATGTTATGTTTTTGCAGGGCGTAACGGGTGGCAATGGTTACCGGGCGGGCTTCGCGGGTGGTCAACAAAATGGTGGGCATGCGCCGGCTGACGGCGACAACGGCGTGTGTCCACGTGTTTAAATTGAGGGTGCGGGTAAATTCGGCGGGAGAAGGAATCCCGATGATTGCCACCCGATGTCCCGCGTGCAGAAATTCAGACAGATGGATGAGCATTTGGCTGACACTGTACCCCTCGGTGGGCAGGCTGAACGCGGTTGCCACTTCGGCGACGATGCCGTGCCAATAAACATCGTTGTCCACTGCCGCCGCCGTGGGGACATTCGTTCGCGCCAGTGCCCCGAGACGCGCACCGGTTTCGCCGGCGGTTTTTTTTCGCAGGCGCTGCAAACGCTCCAATTGCAACACCAACGAGGCAAGCGTCTCGCGTTCTTTGACCAGTTTGTTGTGCAATTCCAACGGCACGGAAAGTGGTCCGTAGCGGGCTTCCTGTTCTTCCAGATAATTTAGATTTTGTTGGTGGGCTTCAATATGCTGTTGAAGCCGCCGGATATTTTTTCCCAGATTGTGCATTACGGTTTGTGACGCTCTGCCAGTCGTTGCAAAACCTGTTCCCAGCGCAAATTGCGCGTGCTCAATAGTACCAGAGTATGATACACCAAATCGGCGGATTCATCCAGTAGCCGGTCATCATTTTGCACCAGCGCGGCAATAACCACTTCGGTGGCTTCCTCGCCGACTTTTTGCGCCGCTTTTTGCGGGTTGTCGAGCAGGTAGTTGGTATATGAATCCGGTTTCGGGTGCTGTTTGCGGTCTTCAATGATTTGGGTGAGGGTGGTGATGAAATTTGACATAGGGTATTCCTTCGGTGTGTAGCGGTCGGTTATCAGTAATTAGTTCTCTGTTTCCGGCGGTCAGATGAAGACCATGTTCTGTTGACGTTTATCCAATTTCATTGAAAGGTAGTGGTGAAAATTGACTGATGATGTGAAGTAAGTGACAATGGCTTTTCTCCCCATCCCCCCTGTATCCCCCCTTCCCCGCCGGGGAAGGGGGGAGTGAGAGAGA
>CAYPNZ010000333.1:0-3907 GCA_964411845.1 uncultured Anaerolineaceae bacterium | reverse complement strand
AATGACATATCAAAAGTTGATTTTTCGAGTAATTGTCAAAAGTTTCAATAGGTTCAATATCTGCCAACCCAAAACTCGAAACTCAAAACTCAAAACCCGAAACCCGAAACACAGGACTTGAACTTTGAAACCCGAAACCATTATGACGATGTCCGGCAGTCCACTGCCGTTAGGGGCAACAATTTACGACAGACATGTTCGTTTCTCGGTGTTCAGTCGGCACGCCACCCGCGTGTGGCTGATGCTGTTCAACCGTCCCGATGACGATACGCCCGTTCACGAAATCGAACTCGACCCGCACCGCAACCGTATCGGCGATATTTGGCACGTGGATGTGTACGGCGTTGGCGAAGGGCAACTTTACCTGTATCGTATGGACGGACCCCGCCACCCCGAACAGGGACATCGTTTCGACCCCGGTGCAGGGTTGATTGACCCGTATGCCCGCGCCCTGTCCGGCACATTCAACAGCGATTGCGAGCAAATCGGCATTATCCGGCACCGTCCCGGACATTTTGGCTGCATGCCGAAATGTGTGGTGGATTCCGGCTTTTTCGATTGGGAAGGCGACCAACCGCTCAACCGCCCCATGCGCCATACCATTATTTATGAAATGCACGTCAAAGGGTTCACCGCGCATTCATCGGCGGGCGTAAAATACCCCGGCACCTACGCCGGGCTGGTCGAAAAAATTCCGTATTTGCAGGAATTGGGCATCACCGCCGTGGAATTGCTGCCCGTGCAAACCTTCGACCGCGGTCTGTTCGGCAACACCAACCCCATCACCGGCGAACGCTTGACCAACTATTGGGGATACAATCCCGTCAACTTTTTCGCGGTGGAAGCGGGGTATAGCAGCCGCACCGAGTTGGGGCAACAGGTACATGAGTTCAAATGGATGGTGCGCGAACTGCACAAAGCGGGCATCGAAGTGATTTTGGATGTGGTGTACAACCATACCGCCGAAGGCAATCATTTGGGACCCGTTTTTTCTTTCAAAGGAATAGACAACCAAATTTACTATCTGCTGGAAGATGACAAACGCTATTATAAAAACTTTTCCGGCACGGGAAATACCGTCAATTGCAACCATCCCGTTGTGCGCGATTTGATTCTCGATTCGTTGCGCTATTGGGTGGTGGAAATGCATGTGGACGGCTTCCGTTTCGATTTGGCATCGGTGCTGGGGCGCGACCGGTTCGGCAATATGCTGGAAAATCCGCCCATCGTCGAACGCATTGCCGAAGACCCCATTTTGCGCAATAGCAAAATTATCGCCGAAGCGTGGGACGCGGCGGGCGCATATCAGGTCGGTTCGTTTCCCGGTATGCGCTGGGCGGAATGGAACGGGCGTTACCGCGACGATATTCGGCGTTATTGGCGCGGCGATGCGGGCATGGTTGGCGCGCTGGCAACTCGGTTGGCGGGCAGCAGCGATTTGTATCTGGATGACGGGCGCACACCGTGCAACAGCATCAACTTTATTCCCTCGCACGATGGATTCACGCTGAACGATTTGGTCAGTTACCGCCAAAAACACAATCTGGCAAACGGCGAAAACAACCAAGATGGCGACAACAATAATTTCAGCGATAATTTGGGGGTAGAAGGTCCCACCAACCGCCAACCCGTCGAGCGGCGGCGCGTGCGGCGCATCAAAAATTTCTTTGCCACCCTGATGCTGTCGCAGGGCGTGCCGATGATTCTCTCCGGCGATGAATTTCGGCGAACACAACAGGGCAACAACAACGCCTATGCGCAGGATAATGAAATCAGTTGGCTCAATTGGACATTCAAGCAAAAACACGGCGAAGTGTACCGCTTTGCCCGCCTGATGATTGCCTTCCGCAAGCGGCATCCCATTTTTTACCGTTCGCACTTTTTTGTGGGGCAGCAGGGACACGCCCTCGATATTCAATGGTTTTCACCGGAACTGACCGAGCCCGATTGGGGCGAAACCGGGCACACGCTGATGTGTCTCATCAACGGGCAGCGAGAAGTGCTCGGCGAAAACCGTTCGGACAATGACGCGCTGCTGATGTTCAACAACATACCGCAACCGGCATATTTTCATCTGCCCCCCGCCCCGAACGGAAAAATTTGGAAGTTGGCGGTTGATACCGCTTTCGCCGCACCGTTTGACATCCGCTTGCCCGGCAAAGAAATAGAACTGCCCAATCAATCTACCTACACCGTGCAGGGCGAATCGGTGGTGGTTTTGCTTTCTTTTGAGGGGTAAGAAATATGCAACTTGTTATTCTACACAGTAACGATACCCACGGGCAGTTACTCCCTTTGCCCACCGAAAGCGGCACGCTGTTGGGCGGTTATGCCCGTCGAGCAACATTCATCAAACAACAGCGCGCCGCACACCCGCACCTGCTGTTGGTGGATGCGGGTGATTTCTATCAGGGCACGCGCTTTTGGCATACCTTTCGCGGCGAACCCGATATTCGTTTGATGAACATGCTGGCATACGATGTCGGCGCGCTGGGCAACCACGATTGCGACGGCGGCATCGGCGTGCTGGCAGACCGGTTGCGGCAGGCGGATTTTCCCGTGTTGTGCGCCAATATGACCTTCCCCGCCGAACACCCGCTGGGGGACGCATGGCAGCCGTTTGTCATTAAAAATATCGGCGGGGTACGGGTGGCGTTTTTCAGCATGCTGATTGATGCCATGCAATTGTATCCCCCCGAATTTCAAGCGGCGGTGCGGGTGGAAGATGCCGTCACTGTGGCGCGGCGGTTGGTTGCGCAGTTGCGCGCCCGCGCCGATGTGGTCATCCATCTGTCGCATTTGGGGCAACTGGGCGATGTCGCCGTGGCGGAAGCCGTTGACGGTATTGACCTGATTATCGGCGGGCACACCCATTTGCCGCTGGAAAAACCGTTGGTCATCAACGGCACACCGATTGTTCGCGCCATTGCCGGCGGGCAATTGATGGGACGGCTGGTGCTGGAAATTTCGGCGGGCAAAAAAGTTCGGCTTGCCGATTACCGGCTGGTGGCGCTGGATGATTCATTTGCCGATGACCCGGCTATCGCGGCGGAAATTGACCGCTGGCGGGCAAAATTACCGCCGGAACGGGTGCTCGGTCAAATTGCCGTGCCGATTGACACCCGCAGTCAGGTAAAAGGGGCGGGCGAAAGTGCGGCGGGCAATTTTTTCACCGATGCGATGCGCGCCTATTTTGCTGATGCGGTGGATTTGGCGTTTGTTCATATGGGCACCCTGCGCGGCGACCGCATTTACCCCGCCGGAAATTTTACCAACCACGATTTAAGCGAATACCATCCGTTTGACAACCATCCCATGCTAATGGAAATTTCCGCGCCGCAACTGAAAACCATTTTGGAACGCGGCGCCAGCGCGCTGCCGTACACCGTCGGCACATTTTTATCGCAAGCGGGACTGAAAGTGGTGATTGACCCGTCACGCCCCCCGCAGAAAATTGACCCCCACCACCCGCGCATCCTTTCGCCCGGCGAGCGAATTATCCGCGCGGAATTTCGCGGCGAGCCGGTGGATTTCAGCGATGAATCGCGCACTTTCCGCATTGTCACCGATGGCTATATGGGGCGCGGCGGCGCCGGTTATTTCGTGCTGAAAAACGCAAAAAACATTCGCAAAGCGGATGTCAGCGGTTCCACCGTGCTGAAATGGTATCTGGAAAATTTCAGCCCGGTCAACCCCGCTCCAACCGGGCGAATAATCGTTTTGAATGGCGAATGACGAATGTGCAACTTTTGGGCGTGTTTACCGTATAGCATGACAAACGTAAAATGTATTGCGTGATGCGTGAAAACGTGAAACGTGATGCGTGAAAACGTGATACAAAACTTGACAAAAAAGTAAAGAAAATTCAGCATTTCACGAATCACGAATCACGAATCACGAATCACGA
>CAYPNZ010000332.1:706-3950 GCA_964411845.1 uncultured Anaerolineaceae bacterium | reverse complement strand
AGGGGAGGTATTGACAACGGAGTTGAACGTCAGCGCCACCGAGTCCGCCGCTGCGCAAGCCACCCCACCGGAACCCTCAAACGAACCGATGGATTTGGAACGGGGTACAACTGCCGGGCAACTGACCGTTATCATCATTGGATTGGTGGTGGCAGCCGGATTGGGTATCTGGCTGGTGAGAAGAAATGTGGCGTGAATCTTTCGGCTGGGGTTAACTTTCTGTTTCTGCCGGAGAAGGCAAAAAAATCTCTAACGCCGTCCCGTTACCCGGGGCGGTGTTGATATTCAACCAACCGCCAAACAGCAGGGCGCGTTCATGAATGCCCATCAACCCGAAATGCCCTTTGTCCGCCATATCGGTGGGGTTGCCGGGGGCTTCAAAACCGATGCCGTCATCTTTCAGCCACAGATATAGACCCTCCGAGGCAAAAGTGATGGTGAGTAATGCCGATTTTGCAGCGGCATGGCGTATGATGTTGCTTACCCCCTCTTGGGCGATACGATATGCCGTCAACTCAATTTCGGTTGCCAAACGATGAGGGGTTCCGTGAACTTGCAAAGATATATTCAGCCCGTGGGTTGCCGAAACTTCTTTTATCAGCATTTCCAATGCCGTAACCAGCCCGAAATCTTCCAGATAGAGGGGACGCAGCGCCCGGATGAAGCGGCGAAGTTCGGTTTGAATGTCCAACACCATTTCACGCAGTTGCGCCAATCGTTTTTGGGCTTGCACGGGGTTTTTGTTAAATGCCTTTTGCGCCATTTCAATGCGATGCCCCAACGCGATGAGCGATTGAACGGTTTCATCGTGTAATTCGCGTGCCAAACGGCGGCGTTCTTCTTCTTGGGCGGTGGTCACGGCGGCAATATAATCTCGCATACCGGTTTGATAGCGCTGAATTTGCTCTGCCATACCATCCAGCGTGCGGCGCAGGTCATCAATTTCTTTAACCCCGCCAACCGGCTCTTTCACCGCGGAAAAATTACCCCAAGCCACTGCGGTGGCTTTTTGGTCTAACGCTTGCAGTGGACGAACAATATATCGCAGCCCGAAAGTAACGGCAACCCCCGAAACTACTGCGGCAATCACCACCAGCAGCGGGGTGAGCAGTGATAATTGCAAAGTTGGGGCAATTAAAGTTTCCCACGGCTCTTGAATAACCAAACCCCAACCGGGTCCGGCAACCGGTGCATATCCGGCGACCATTTCCTGCCCGTTACTATCGTGGTGTACGGTTGCGCCTGCTTGCCCCTGTATTACAGCCACAACACCTTCGTGCTCACGATAATCCCGTCCGATTTGCGCGGCATCCGGGTGGAAGATAACCATACCCTGCCGGTCTACCAAAAATAAAGTGAAGGCATTCAGCGGCGGAGAGGCGTTATCGCCGCGACGATTTTCCGCGGGAGCGGCAGCCGACTTTACCATACTCGGTTCCCCTAACCGGTCGAGCGAAACCGCTCCGACAATCTTTGTGCCGTTTTCTTGTGTCAAACCCACAAGCAGCATTGTGTGTGCAGTAGCCGGGTCAACAAACAGTGGAGAATAGAGGGCTTGCCGAACATGGTTAAACGCAATAACCGATTGCCCCGATTCCAAACTTTTTACGGGACGAGACCGCCAAACAGATGCGGACGGAACGGCTTGTTTCAGTGTGCCGTCTGCAGCAAACAGGGCAATACCGCCATCAAACAGCGGGGCAAGCGAATTGTCTTGGGGAAGCAGGGTGTTTTCGGCAAGGGTATCCAGTACCACCAGCCGGTTGGAAAGTTCATCGCTGAGGTGTCCGGCTGCCAGTTTTGCGGCGCGGGCATCCATTGCGGCAACCAATTCGCGCATGGCGGCTTGGTGAACATTGATACCCCACACTGCCACTGCCACCAACATAAATGTCAGGGGTAAAACCGTCCACAGCAAAAGTTGAACCCGTAAACCGCGCAAACTGCCGAGAAACATCGGTTAATCCGTTGCCTCATCCAAAGTAAGCCAACCTTGTTTTACGGCAAGCAATACGGCTTCCGTGCGGGTGGTAACATCCATTTTACCAAAAATGTTCGCCAAATGCCCCTGAACGGTACGATTGCTGATACCCAACTTCTGCCCGATGGCACGATTTGTCAGCCCTTTTGCCGCCAGCCGCAGCACGTCTAATTCACGCGGGGTGAGATTTTCGACGGTATCGTGTGCGCCTGCGGGTTTTCCGGTGGCAAGTTGGCTCATCACTTTGGTGGTGATGGCGGGGTCTAGCGCGGAATCTCCACGCGATACGGCTTTAACCGCCCGTACCAACTCTTCGGACGGGGCATTTTTCAGCACATATCCGTTTGCGCCGGCTTGAAGCATCGCAAAAATATAAGGGTCGTCATCGTATGCCGTGAGCACCAAAATGTGCGCGTGCGGATTGGCGGCTTTGATGTGCCGCGCCGCCTCAATGCCGGTCATTTTCGGCATTTGAATGTCCAACACCAGCACATCGGGTTGATGTTCCTTTGCCAGCGCCACCGCTTGCACACCATTTTCGGCTTCGGCGATAACTTCAATATCGTCCTCATCTTCCAAAAATTCGCGGATACCTTTTCGCACCACAGCGTGGTCATCAGCCAAAACCACCCGGATTTTATTTGCCATAAAATTTGTCCTGTTTTTGAGAAATTGTGTGCAGGTATTATTGCACACAAAACGAAGCAATCTTCAATGTTGCGGATGAAGATTGCTGTATGCCGATAAACCCGGCAGTAGTGATGCGCCGATTTTCGATGACTGGAAAATTGTTTCCCTTTGAAACGTCAGCGCAACCCGATTGTGTTTTTCTCTCCACCCGAAATAATCATGGTGCAAAATAGACTAATGGCATTATACCACCGGCTTGCGTTTTCGCCATAAAGTTTATTTCATCTAATTGATGGGGTTTCCTGTGCCGCCGGTGCAGGGTGCACCCGGTTCCGGTGTGTACGGTCCAACCTGATATTTTTCCAAAAACGACAGCAAGCGCGGGTCATCCGGTGTTTCCAGTTTGAGTTGCACCTGCCACGCCGAGGCAATGATGGGCGCACTCAATCCCGGGCGGGGAGACAGAATAATCATCGGTTCGCTGCCGGCTTGCAGTTGACGGCGGATGATATTCTGCAATGTGGCGGTATCTTCCGCAGACAGCAAATCGGGGTTGTATGCCACCCACGCCGCGCCATGCTCCAAAGAGTGCATTACGGTTTCTGCCGGTACCGGTGCGGTGTAAATGCCGCA
>CAYPNZ010000332.1:0-696 GCA_964411845.1 uncultured Anaerolineaceae bacterium | reverse complement strand
CCGCAATTTTGCCAAGTCGGATTATGTGAACCGCCGGCAGGTATTTCATCGGCATAGGTAATGGCGCCGTTTTGATGGCGTTGCGACGGGGCGGGAAATACCACTAACCCCGGTATATCACCGGCGGATTGCGGGACGGTGGTGGGTTCTGCGGTTGATGTTGAGATACCGGCTAATGTCAGTTGTTCATTGATAAGTTGACGGAAAACCTCATACGGCTGTGCACCGGCAACATATACCCCGTTTACAAAAAATGCCGGTGTGCCTCGCACCCCCATTGATTGCACCGTCAGCGATTCTTGTTGAATTTGGATGTCATATTTACCCGATGAGAGGCATTGGGCGAAGGTTTGTTCATCCAATCCGACTTCTTTTGCCATAGCGGTCAATTGTGCATCATCCAATATGCTGCGGGTGGTTGTTTGGTCGGCAAAAAGTAAGTCGTGGTATTCCCAAAACATATTTTGCTCGGCGGCGCATTCACTGGCGGCTGCCGCACGAATAGATTCCTGCCCCAAAATGGCAAAATGCTTGTAAACAAAACGAACTTTCCCGGATTCTATACATTCTTTCTGTAACCGACCCAACGAGTCGGTGGCAAAACGCCCGCAATACGGTCATTTAAAATCGCTAAACTCAATAATCGTGACGGGAGCGTTGGCATCACCCAGAAAATGCCGTGCGTCAGCCAACAGA
>CAYPNZ010000331.1:0-3960 GCA_964411845.1 uncultured Anaerolineaceae bacterium | reverse complement strand
ATGGTAAGTTGAGGTGCTATGGTATTCGGTCAGCAGAAAATAGACAAACTGAGCGTTGAAGAGTTGGAACGGGTGCTGAAAATCAAACAGCGCGAAGCCCGCAAAGAGCGGTTTTTGCGCCTGTCGGCAAACGGTGCAACACGCAGCGCCGCGCTGCTCAGCACCGAACCCATCGCGCCGGTAGCCAAAAAAGAACCGCCCCCCCCGCCCAAGCCCAAAACGCTCGGCGACCGGTTGCTGGTTTTTGTAGAAATTGCCGCCGTGCTCGGCTTGCTGACAATTTTGGGTATGTCGTATTTGAATTTACGCTCGCTGAACCGAGAGATGTCTGCCGCACAAACGGCACTGGTAGCGGCAACCGCCGCCCCGGTGGTCAACACACCGGCACTGCAACCGGCAGCCGGGTCGGAAAACCTTGCCTTCAACCGTCTGCCCGGCGGACATACTTCGCCCACCTCGGCGGGCGGTGCCGTGCCCGATATTCCCGCTCATTTGCAAAACTGGGTGCAGCCGCGCAGTACCATCGCCCCCGCCATTGAAGCGCCGGCGCAAAAATCGGCGCCGGCAACCCGCATCGTCATCCCGAAAATCAATGTGGATGCGCCCATCATTGACGGTGTTACTTGGGAAGATTTGAAAAAAGGGGTGGGGCATCTGCCCGGCTCTGCCAACCCCGGCGAACGCGGTAATTTGTATTTGGCGGCGCACAACGATATTTTCGGCGAGATTTTCCGCTATTTGGAAAAACTGGAACCGGGCGACCGCTATTATATTTATGCCGGCGACACCAAATACACCTATGAAGTCCGCGAAAAACGCATCATCAACCCCACCGATGTGGAAGTAATGCTGCCCACCACCGGACCCGTCTCTACCCTGCAAACATGCTATCCCTACCTGATTGACACACACCGGCTGGTGGTTATTGCCGATTTGGTGGAATAGCCGCTATTCATCCACCTTTACAATGGCATAAACATCATATCCGGTCAGTTTTTCTCGCCCGTGCAAAAACGTCAACTCAATGGCGAAAGCAATACCGGCAATGGTACCGCCCAAGCGTTCCACCAGGCGGCACGTTGCCAGCGCTGTGCCGCCGGTTGCCAGCAAATCATCAATTACCAGCACCCGCTGCCCCGGTTCTATGGCATCCACGTGGATTTCCAGCGTGTTTGTGCCATATTCCAGCGCATAACTCTCGCTGATTTTCTCGGCGGGCAATTTACCCGGTTTCCGCACCGGCACAAACCCTACCCCCAAATTATATGCCAACGGCATGCCGAAAATGAACCCGCGCGATTCCACACCGACCACCACATCCACCCGGCGAGACTCGGCGTAAGTCATCATTTTATCCACGGCTTCGCGCAACGCCGCCGGATTTTTCAACAGGGTGGTAATATCTTTAAATAAAATGCCTTCAACCGGAAAATCCGGCACATCTCTGATGGTGCTTGCCAAGTCCATCATACGCTCCTCGTGTTATGTTGAACCGAACGTTCGTCCGGCGTTATTCACCAATTTTTCATTCTATCAAAGGGAGTGAGAATCGGCAAGTGGTTCACTCGATGGTATAATTTATGGCGCGAATGGATGGAGAAAATACCATGCCCAACCCGAAATTACCCAAACGACTGCTCATTATTTTGGCAATTGTCGCCGTGCTGCTGGCGATGCTCGGCTGCCAATCGCCCCTGCCCGGCACCGCCGAACCCACCGCCACCCAACCGCCCACCCCCACCCCCAAACCGGTCAGCACCGCCGCCGATTTCATCACCAGCAACCCCAACCCCACCGGCATTACCGTTACCCTGTGGACGGTAGACGATTTTTCGCCGCAAATTAGTTTAATCAACCAAACGCTGTCTAACTTTCAAGCCGAAAATCCCACCGACAGCGTCGCCGTTTCGCTGAAAAAAGCAAGCGGGCAAGCCAGCGCGCTCGACTATCTGCAAACAATGCCGACCGTCGCGCCGGAATTGCTGCCGGATGTCATCATTCTGCGCGATGACCAACTGGCGCGCGCGTGGCGCACCGGTTTACTGCAACCGTTATCCGGCAAACTCGACCGCACCATCATTCAAGATTTTCTGCCGGCAGCCACCGCCCTCGGTACCATTGATGACCAACTGGTTGCCGCCCCGCTGGAACTGAACACCGAACATTTGGTGGTGAACACCACGCTTATCACCCCCACCCCGCTGCAATGGCAAGATGTGCTGTCGCAAAACACAACCTATCGTTTTGCTGCCGCCGGGGCGAACAATACCCTCGGCGATGCCACCATTGTGCAGTATCTCGCGGCGGGCGGCACGTTTGCCACCGCCGACGGCACACCGACCATTGATGCCGATGCCCTGCGCGCCGTGCTGAATTACTATCAATCGCTGCTGGAAAACGGCATCATCTCCGACAAAATGCTCGATACTGCCGACCCCGCCGCGTTCTGGTCGGACTATAAAGAAGGCAAAATCGGTTTAACCCATATTGACAGCCACACCTACCTCAGCGACCGCCACCAGTTGCACAGTTCCGTGCCCGCCGCCATACCCACCCAAACCGGCGAACCGCTGACCATTGTGCATGGCTGGGTGATGGTGCTGGTAACGCACGACCCTTTTCGGCAAGAAGCGGCGCTGCGGCTAATGGAAACCTTCCTCAATACCGAAGCCAACGCCGCGTGGGCAAGTTACGCGCAGGGCATTCCCGCCCGCCAAAGCGCGTTCGATGTGGTTGCCACCGACGACCCGTACTGGCAATTTTTGGGCGGTTATTTGAACGCCGGCATTGCCCCGCCCCGCTTTAAAGGTTTCGAGGCATTGAGCAGCAGTATGCAGCAAGCCGTTATTGCCGTGCTTTCCGGCAACGCCTCGGTGGATGAAGCCGTGCAAACGGCGCTCGACAGTTTGGACAAATAACCGATGGAACACACGCTACCGGCAATTATTGATGCCGCCCTGCACGCCGCCGACCCGTTCAACGCGGTGAAAAATGCACTGCGGCGCGAAGGCAATTTACTGCACTGCGGCAAAACCCGATACAATTTGGCTGCGATTGACCGCCTGCTGGTTATCGGCTTTGGCAAAGGCAGCGCCCCGATGGCGCACGCCGTCCACACCCTGCTTGCCGACCGCATCACGGCGGGCGCGGTCATCGTAAAATACGGGCACACTCTTCCCGCCGACACCGATATTTCACCCGTTGCCATTTTGCAAGCGGGACATCCCATCCCCGATGAAAACGGCGTGCGCCACACCCGCCGTCTCATCAACCTGCTTGCCGATACCCGCCCCGCCGATTTGGTGCTGGCGCTCATTTCCGGCGGCGGTTCGGCGCTGCTGACCCAGCCGGTGGCAGGCATTTCGCTGGCAAACGTGCAATCGCTGACCGACCGTCTGCTGAAAGCGGGCGCGCCCATCACCGCCATCAACACCGTGCGCAAACATCTGTCGCAGGTAAAAGGCGGACAACTGGCAAAACTGGCGCATCCCGCCCGGCTCGTCAGCCTGATTTTAAGCGATGTCGGCGGCGACCCGCTCGACAGTATCGCTTCCGGTCCCACCGCGCCCGATACCGGCACCTTCGCCGATGCGGTTGCCGTTTTAAAAACATTCGGGCTATGGGCTGATGCACCGGCTGCCATCACCGCCTACCTGCGCGACGGCGCGGCGGGGCTTCACCCCGAAACCCCCAAACCCGGCAACCCGATTTTCAAGCGGGTGCAGCATCACATCATCGCCAACAACCGCACCGCCATTGCCGCCGCCGCCGAAGCCGCCCGCGCACGCGGATTTTCCGTCACCGTGCACCCCGATTTTGTGGCGGAAGATGTGCGCGTCGTGGCGCAATGGCTATCGAAAAAAATACACCGCCTGCGGCAAACCGTAAACGACACCGGCAAACCGGCGGCATTCATCTGCGGCGGCGAACCGACCGTCATCGTTCGCGGCGACGGGCTGG
>CAYPNZ010000330.1:0-3963 GCA_964411845.1 uncultured Anaerolineaceae bacterium | reverse complement strand
TCACGGCTGTTGCAAAGTCACTTGCCGGATAACCTTCTGCAAGTGAAACCGTAGGGGCACGCCGCCGCGTGCCTCTACGGAAACAATTACAGCCAACCGGCAATCTTAAAACCTACTTTGCAACAGCCCTAAATCTTTACGCGGTTTTTATTGACCATTGAACCAATGAGCATTATACTTGGGAAGGAACTTATATACACTTGTCAGCGTCACAATTTACCATTTTAAAAAGGTAGGGGCGACCACAAGGGTCACCCAAAAGGGCGAGAAAATCGGGCAACCACAAGGGTTGCCCCTACATTCAACCACCTACCGGCAAACAATAATGTTCGTTTATGACGCTGTTGAGTATAGCGATTATTGTTGGGATGTAAAAATGAATTTTGAGTTGAATTTATATGTTGCTTTTGTAATGTTTGCGGCGCTCATCGCCGTGATATTAGCCGGGTGGGCGTGGCGTCGCCGCGAGGTGGCGGGCGCAAAATGGTTTATGGCGATGATGATTGCCTCGGCGATATGGTCGTTTTTTTACGGGCTTGAACTGCTCACCACCTCGTTGCCGCTTGCCATTTTGTGGTCGAAAATTCAATACATTGGCTCGGCACCGCTGACAACCATCTGGTTGATGCTGGTGTTGGTTTATGTGGGGCAAACTTCGCTGTTAACCCGCCGCAATCAAATAATCTTGTTCATCATTCCGGCAATTACCCTGGTGTTGGTGTGGACAAACGAATACCATCAACTTTTGTGGATTAACCCCCGGCTGGAAATCGGTCCGGCATTTAACACGGTGGTGTTCACCCAAGGGCTATGGTATTGGGTGAATACCGCCTACTCATATACCTTGTTTGTCATCAGCACGGTTTTGCTGGTGATGGCATTCAATCGCGCCAACCGGCTGTACCGCGAGCAAATCATCGTCTTGCTGATTTTTTCGCTGTTGGTGTGGGTGGGCAATGTGGCATACACCCTCGGTTGGACGCCCAACCGGATGAATCTGACCCCGGTGACATTTGCCATTAGTGCATTGCTACTGGCATGGGGGCTTTTTCGCTACCACCTGTTGGATATTGCGCCCATCGCCCGCGAGCAGGTGGTTGACAACATCTCATCGGCGGTGATTGTGCTCGACCGCCACCATCGCATTGTGGATATGAACCGTGCCGCCGAAAAATATTTCACCCGCACCTTGTCTGAATTACTGGGGCGGTCCATTATAGATTTGGCATCACACATTCCGGAAGTTGCCAAATATGCCGACGCAACCGAACCGGTACAATTTGAGTCAACCGTCAATGTTAATGATGAAACTTACATTGTCGAAGTTCGGCTTGACCCGTTGTACAATAATTCGCGGCAAATTATCGGGCGGTTGGCAATTTTGCGTGACATCACCGAATACCGCCAAATCGAAGAAGACTTGCGGAAACTCACCCGCGTAGTGGAACAGAGTACCAATTCGATTGTCATCACCGATTTGAACGGCACAATTGAATATGTAAACCCGACATTTACGAAAGTAACCGGCTACACCGCCCCGGAAGCCATTGGCAATAACCCGCGCATCCTCAAATCGGGCAAACACCCCACCGAGTTTTATGTGGCAATGTGGGATGAGTTGAAACGTAAAGGAATTTGGCAGGGCGAAATTATCAATCGCAAAAAAAACGGCGACCTGTATTGGGAATCGTCAACCATGTTTGCCGTAAAAGACGATACCGGCAGAATAACCCATTATGCCGCCGTTAAACAAGATATTACCCGCCAAAAAGAAGCAGAGCACGCGCTGGAAATTCAACATAAACAGGAAGAAATTCTCAACACGATTTTACGAATCGGGTTTGAAGATTTGCCACTGGCAGAGCAATTGGAACGCATTTTGGCACAACTGTTCTCATGCCCGTGGCTGCCCATCTCGCCGCGCGGCGGCATTTTCTTGATGGACGATGATAGCGGTATGCTGCGGCTGGTGGCGCAACGAAACTTATCATCGGCGGTGCGGACAATGTGTGCCCAAGTGGCAATGGGGCAATGCCTGTGCGGGCTTGCCGCCCAAACCAGAGAAATTCAATTTGCCGCCGAAGTTGACCATCGCCACGAAACTCGGTATGATGGTATGAAAGGGCATGGGCATTACAATGTGCCCATCCTGCGTGGCGAAAAAGTGCTGGGCGTGTTGGTGCTTTATCTGCCGGAAGGACACCGCAAAAACAAGAACGAGATTCATTTTATGGAAACCATTGCCCATACGCTGGCAGGTATCATTGAACGCAAACAATACGAAGCCGCGCTGGCAGAAGCCCGCGACCGCGCGCTGGAAGCCTCGCGGGTAAAAAGCCGCCTGCTGGCAAACGTAAGCCACGAATTGCGCACCCCGTTGGGCGCAATTATGGGCTATGCGGAAATTTTGCACGACGGTTTGTTCGGCGACCTTTCGGAGGAACAGAAATCCATTTTGGCGAAAATCACCGACAGTTCAACATATCTGACCGATTTGGTGACCGACCTGCTCGACCAAGCGCAAATTGAAGCCGGAAAAGTCATCTTGAAAATTGAACCGTTTGATATTGCCGATATGGTTGAGCGGGTGAAAGATAAAGTGCACGGGTATGCCGAAAGGAAAGGGGTGGCGCTGTACACCGATGTGGCACACGATATGCCCGCCACCGTATTTGGCGACGAAAAACGATTGACGCAAATTTTGGTCAATTTAGTGAACAATGCCCTGAAATTCACCGAAACCGGCTCGGTCAGTATTTACATCGGGCGGCAGGGGGCAACCCATTGGACGATGACTGTCCGCGATACGGGTCCCGGCATTCCCGCCGAAGCGCAAACATTCATTTTTGACTCATTCCGGCAAGTGGACGATTCCTCCACGCGCAAACACGGCGGCGCCGGATTGGGACTTTCAATTGTGAAACAACTGGTAACCGTAATGGGCGGTACGGTCAATGTGGAAAGTCGTTTGGGTGAAGGCAGCACTTTCACGGTAGTGCTGCCGTTGACGCCGCAATCCGCGCCGCTGTCTGAATCCGCAGAGGAGACATTATGAGCAACCCGTTTGCCTTGATTGTTGAAGACGATGAAAGTTTGGCGGAAATTTTTACGCTGTCACTCCGTGCCGTCAATTTTGACACCGAAACGGTTTGGGATGGCGAAAGTGCGCTAAACCGCCTGCAAGAAATTGTGCCGGACGTGGTCGTGCTCGATTTGAACCTGCCCCGCGTTTCCGGGCGCGACATTCTGCACCACATCCGCGCGGATGAACGGCTGGCAAACACCAAAATTATGTTGGCAACCGCCGATGCCCTGATGGCGGAAAGTTTGCGTGCAGAAAGCGATTTGGTGCTGCTCAAACCCATCAGCCCCGCCCAATTGCGCACTTTGGCGGAACGCATCGTTGCCAAATAGTCATGCCCGCAGCGTGGCTTTCAGCCGCAGCGGGTGGGTCAGCAAATCCAGCGCATCGAGAATGGATGGCACTGCCACATCAGCCGTGAGCAGTGTCGCCACCGATGCGCCTTCTTTTTGCAGCACCGCAATACCCAGCCCCGCCGATTTCAGCATCAGCGCATCGTTGCGCCCGTTACCGATAGCGATGGTGCGCTCGGCGCCGAGTGCCGCCACCGTCTCCATTTTGGCGGTGTCCTGCGCACCCGGCGGTAAAATTGCCAGCGAACAGCGCACGCCCGCCAAATTTTCCCGCGCCCTGCCGAAAGTATCGGCGGTAACCACATGAATTTCCAGCCGGTCAGCCAGCGCATTCAGCCGCGCCGCCACACCGTCAATCAGCGTACCGTCCACTGCCAGCGTGCCGTTATAATCCAGCACCAAATGTTCAAATTCAAAATTGCCAAAATTCGGGATGGAAATGTTCAGCATAAAACCTCCGGGGTGTATTGCGTGATGCGTGAAAACGTAAAACGTAAAACGTATTGCGTGAAAACGTGAAGCGTGATT
>CAYPNZ010000329.1:0-3988 GCA_964411845.1 uncultured Anaerolineaceae bacterium | reverse complement strand
AGCAGTGTCAGCAGCCCCTGCCCCACCTTCATCGGATTTTCCGACAAAACGCGAAAGCCGATACCCACCAGCGCCAGCCAATAGACTGCCGTTGAAACGGACGGGGGCAAAGAAGCAACGGGGTATGTTTGCGCCAGCGATACCGCCACCACCATCAAAAAAAGCGCGAATATCAGCCGGAAGAGTCGCCCGGCGGGCAACATATTTTCACCATCGAACGAGCGGTTGCCCAGCGCGCGTTTTCCCCCGGCAGCAAGTGTTAATTCTCGCCGCCAGCCCGCCTGTCGCGCCGAAAGATAGAGCATCAACCCGACAAATATACCGACCAAAACTTTGGCAAATGCAATTTCGGGACGCACCAAATGCGCCAATTGCGCGCCCAGCGCCAAATATTGTACTTCCAGCGCCAATATTGAAAAACGCCAGTCTCGCCATAAAAGCAAAACCGTGCCCGTGGCAAAAAACACAACCAGCGAATATGTCGGCGGTACTTTTTGTGCCAGCGAAAAAATGTCGGTGAGTGAGGGAATGTTCATTGCAAAATTGCCACCAAAATTCCGGCAAGCGTCAACAGAAACGCCCAGCCCAAATAATGTGCCCCTTCCATAACGGCTTTAAATCGTAATATGCGATACGCGCTCCGATTGACGGCGTCCGCCACGCCTGCCCACAGCCAATCAAGTTGCAAAATGCGTTCTATCACCGGCGGCGACAGCGGCAAACGGCGAGCGATGGCATCGTGCCCAAAGCCCAATAGCAGCGCCAACGCCCATACCAATGCCAAATTGGCAATTATTACCCCGAGCATCGGGCTGTCAATGCCGTTAAACGGCAAACCGGTAATAACGTTAAAAGTAATGCCTGCCGCGCCCGGCAGCAAAAACGGAATGGTGACCATCAATGCCGTCCACAGGGCGGTTTCGTGTTTGCTGTTACCCGCCAGCAAATCTCGCCAGTATGGCACCAACACCGAAAACCCAAGCCCTTCCGCCAGCACTACCAACACCAAAACGCCGGTGCGCTGCTGTTGCAGCAACGCGGTAAACAGCCGCAAATGCGAAATCCAGCCGAAGGTGAACGGGAACCCGACGATGGTCAGGGTGGCTAATATGGGGACGGCATACACCCACAACCAGTGCCGCTCGCGCAAATCCGGTTCGCCGACATTGGGCATCAGCCACAGTGCGCCCAGCGCCAGCGTGTATCCCAGCCCCAGCGCAATTGCCACCCCCGCCGAAACCGGCGCCACCAGCAAAATCAAACCGGGTTGAGTAATGGACATCCGCAATAATTTAATGCGGGCGTGTTCGCGTTTGCTGTCGCTGACCCACGCCAGCGCAGCATTGAACAGCACCGTTACCCCGACCAACACATCCACCGGCATGGGAACCGGTTGCTGCAAAAATCGAGCGGCGGCATATACCGCTGTTACCGTGCTGAGCGCCGTCCACACCATCGGCACGGCATCGGTAAAAGTGGTTTTCGACCAGGCGTTAATTTCCACAAACGGGAAAAGAGACATCCGCAGCCACAACGCCACGGCAAACGTATCCGCCCCGAGGGCATTGCCCGGAAAAAGCGCGGCGAACATCAGCGCGCTCACCGTAAAAACCGACAGAAAAAGCCGCGCCAGGGCTACCCCGCGCCATCCCCGACCAAACCAAAAAACCGCACCGAGCAAATCAAACAGCAGCAGCGCATAACTGAAAGCAATGCCGTTGGCAGCCACAAAAACCGCCGCCGCCCCCGCTGCCAGCACCAGCAATGCACCGTGCCGCGAAACCTGCTTGCCGAAAAAAGTTGCCATCAGCAGCAACACCGGCACAAATAAAAACGGGGTGCTCACACCATCCAACCGCACCGTCAACCCGTCGCCGGTTCCCCACGGGGCAACAACTGTTGGCGGGGCAGTATAACTGTCGGTCAATCGCAGGGCAATTCGCACCGCCAGCAGCAAAAATACCAGCGCCACAATTGCCAATCCCCAGTTCGATTTGCTGAATCGAGATGAAACTTGTTTTTTTGCGGGAAACCAATCGCCAAAAGCAATGCCCATCGCCCCCACGGCAAACAGCGCGGCGGGCATCAACGGCGAAGAAATCATCGTTTTCATAATTGTGCATTTTAGCATAACGCCGATAATGGGGCGAATATCGCAGTTTGACAGCACAAATTTTTGATGAATAATGATGCGTGGGGCGTGATGCGTAAAACGTATTGCGTAAAACGTATTGCGTGATGCGTAAATTTTGCAACCCTGAAACTTGCAATCCTGCAACCTTGAACCTGAAACCTTGAACCTTGAACTTGAAACCTTGAACCTGAAACTCATCGGCGAAAGCATAAACCCCGCCGGGCGACCGGCGTTGCAGCGTGCGCTGCGGCGCGGCGATTTTTCACCGGTGGAAAAACTTGCACGCGCGCAAATCGCCGCCGGCGCGGATATACTCGATGTGAATGTCGGCAGCGGCATTGCCAACGAAGCCGACCTTTTGCCAAAAGCGGTGCAAGCCGCCCAAAACGCGGCACACGCACCGGTGTGCATCGATTCGCAAAACCCCGCTGCCATCGAAGCCGCATTGCGGGCGGCGCGCGGCACGGCAATCATCAATTCCACCACTGCCGACCCGCGCACACTGGAAACCGTTTTACCGCTGGCAAAAAATTTCCGGGCGATGGTGATAGGGCTGTGTTTGGATGGCAACGGCATACCGCCCGCCACCGCCGGCAGACTTTCATTGGCGGAAAAAATCCTCAACCGAGCGGTGCAAATTGGCATTCCCGCTGAAAATGTCATCATTGACCCGTTGGTTTTGGCACTGAAAACCCATCCCGATGCGGGGCGCACCGCGCTGGATGCCATTACTCGCATCAGAAAAACGCTGGAGGTAAAAATTACTATCGGGGGCAGCAATATTTCGTTCAGCCTGCCAAACCGAGCCGCGCTGAATGCCGCTTTTTTGGCGATGGCAATCGCCGCCGGCGTCACCCATCCCATTGTGAATGTGTTGCAGCCGGAAGTTATCGCCGCCGCCCGCGCCGCCGCCCGGTTACTCAATCAAACACACCGAGGCACAAAATGAAAATTGCCATTGGTTCCGAAAATCCCGTAAAAATTGCCGCCGTCAAAGCCATTTTGCGGCAGAAATTTCCCCGCGCCGAATTTGTGGCGCGCGCCGTGCCCAGCGGCGTTTCCGAACAACCGTGGGGCGATGCAGAAACGCGCACCGGCGCGGAAAATCGCGCCCGAGCCGTGCTGGCTGCCACCGCCGCAGATTTCGGGGTGGGGCTGGAAGGCGGCGTGAAAGAAACCCCCGTCGGTTTGATGACCTGCGCGTGGTGCGCCATTGTTGACCCCCGCGGAAAAATCGGTTTTGGCGGGGGGTTAAATATGCCGTTGCCCTCTACCGTCGCCCAAACGCTGCGCAGCGGCGGAGAATTGGGTCCGGCAATGGATGCACTGTCAAATAAACATAACACCAAACAAAAACAAGGCGCTATCGGCATTCTCACCGCCGGGTTGTCCAGCCGCCAAGCGGCATACGAGCAGTTGGTGGCTATGGCAGCCGCGCCATTCGTTACAAACTATTTTTCGGAGGAAAAATGATGCAGAAAATTGTGGAATGTGTACCGAATTTCAGCGAAGGACGCCGCCCGGAAGTAGTGCGGCAAATTGTTGATGCCATCGCCGCGGTGGACGGGGTAAAAGTGCTCGATTTTTCATCGGATGCCGACCATAACCGCAGTGTGGTAACATTTGTCGCGCCGCCGGAAACGGTGGGCGACGCGGCTTTTGCCGGTATTGCCAAAGCCGCCGAACTGATTGATATGACCCAACACACCGGCGGGCATCCGCGCATGGGCGCAACCGATGTGTGCCCGTTCATTCCCATCAAAGGGGTAACCATGGATGACTGCGTGACAATTGCCCAAACATTGGGCAAACGGGTGGGCGATGAACTCGGTATTCCGGTGTATCTGTATGAAA
>CAYPNZ010000328.1:0-4003 GCA_964411845.1 uncultured Anaerolineaceae bacterium | reverse complement strand
GGACAGCGCCTCGACTGGTATACGCCCGTCGCGCGCAATGCCGCCGTAACGCTCACATTTCAAACGCAAGTTATTTCCGTGCCGTACCCGTTCACGTTCCCGCTAACTTTAACCGCCGATGACGGATACACCGCCGATAACCGGTGGACGGCAAAGGTGTGGATTGAACCGTATCAATCATACCTGCCACTGATTTTTAAATGATGAAACTGATGATAACTTCTATGCCAAAACGATTTTCGCTTGCTGCTCAAAATTGGCAACTCGGACAAACCGACCGGCTGCCATTTGATGCGCCAACGGTGGACGACCGCCCCGCCGTTTCGCGGTGGATGCCCGCCGTCGTACCGGGAAATGTTCGGCTTGACCTGCTGGCAAACGGCTTGCTCACCGCCCCGCCGCACCAAAACAGCCATTGGGTAGACGATGCCGACTGGTGGTATCGCATGGACACGCCGCCGGCACTCGCCGCGGGCACGCGGGCATTCATTCGGTTTCACGGACTGGACTACCGCGCGGCTATTTTTGCGAACAACCGCGAACTTTTGCGCCACGAAGGCATGTTTTCGCGGGTAACGGTGGAAATCACCGATTGCCTGCACACCGATACTTGCCAAATTGCCGTTCGGTTGTGGGGCAGCGGCGCGCTTCCCCGCCGAAAATTATCGCGCCGCGAAAAAATGTGGCAAACCATCGCTCAACGGCTGCAACGCAGTTGGACAGGGGTTTATCCCGACCGCAGCGCCACCCTGAAAACCCAAATGTCATTCGGCTGGGATTTTGCGCCGCGAGTGCTCACCATCGGCATTTGGGATACGGTGGAAGGGATTGTCACCGGCGAAACTTTCATCGCCGATGCGCAAATTGCGGTACAACCCGACGGACGCGGCACGCTGCGGTTAAAACTCGACAGCCACATGGCAACAGATATTCCCGTCATTCTGAAAATCACCGACACCGACAGCGAACACCGGTTTCGATTTTCCACATTCGGTACCGGCGGCACCCATCATTTCCGGTTCGATTTGCCTGCGCCGAAATTATGGCAACCGTGGGACCGCGGCGACCCGCATCTCTATCGGGCACGGGTGGAAATTCCCGGCTCGGATGCAGTCACGTTACGTTTCGGCGTGCGCTCGGTATCGCTGAAAGATTGGCAATTCAGCATCAACGGGCAACCGGAATTTGTGCGCGGGGTCAACTGGGTTCCCGCCGATATTTTTCCGGGGCGCATCACCCCCGCCGATTACCGCGAGTTGCTTTCGATGGCAAACAATGCCGGCGCAAATTTGGTGCGGGTGTGGGGCGGTGGTCTGCGAGAAAAAGCCGCGTTTTACGATATTTGCGATGAATTGGGGTTGTTGGTATGGCAAGAGTTTCCGTTTGCCTGCCTGTTTTTGGGCAGTGCGCCGCGCACGGATGATTTTTTGTCGCTGGTGGCACAGGAAGCCGGCGAAATCGTTCGGCAGCTCGATGCGCATCCGTCGGTGGTGGTGTGGTGCGGCGGAAACGAAATCAACCCGCGCCGCAACCGGCACATTATCCGCACGCTGGAAACCGCAATTGCCGAAAACAGCCTGTCGGCGCGCCCGTTTCTGCCCGCATCCCCCACCGCAGGCGAGGCGCATCACTGGGATGTGTGGCATGGTTTGCAACCGCTGGCAGCATACCGGCGCGAAAAGGCTCGTTTTTTGAGCGAATTCGGGTTGCAGGCACTGCCCCGCACCGACACCCTGCCCGAACGGTGGGAAGATTGGTTGGGTGACACCGAAAAATTGCAGCGATACCTGCAAAATTTCCTAACTATACCATACACCCGCAATGATATACCGACACTCATCGAAGCCAGCCAGCGGGCACAAACAACCGGATTGCAAATTGCCATCGAGCATATCCGCCGCCGCAAAAAAGAAACCGGCGGTGTGATTTTGTGGCAGTTCAATGAACCGCTGCCCGCTATCAGTTGGGCAATTGTGGATTATTTTCGCCGCCCGAAATTGGCATTTGAGCGGCTGGCAGATTGGTTCAACCCGATATTGGTCAGTGTGGATTTTCCGCCGGGAAAACGGTGGCGCACCGGCGATACCTTTTCGGCGAGCGTGTGGGTGGTGAACGACACGCTGCAACCGGTTTCGGGGATTTGCACGGTGGCGATGAATGGCGTTGCCGTTTTTGCCGCCTCTGTGACCGTGCCGCCGAACACGGCGGTTGTGGCGGGCGATTTTTCCGCGCAATTGAAGGATACACCGGCGGAAATGGTTGCCGTGCTGGAAGATGCCGATTGCACCATGACCCGCAACCGGTACGATTTGCGCTGGCACGATGCATCGGGGCGGCGGTGGGGGCTGTGGCTGCGCCGGCGCATCGCCGATTGGGCACTGCGATAAAAATTACAGTCAACTGTCAAACCTTAAAATCTATTCTCTATTCAGCTCGACTTTGTACAAAAATAGCCCTTTAACAAGTTAATAGAAGTGGAAGGAACAGGGACAATCTGTTAAGATAGAGTTTCCAACAACCATCTGAAACAGGAGTGACCCATGTTCCTTCCAGCAGAGATTATAGCAGTGATGAGCCATTTTGCGCCAGCTTTCACCCGTCGGAGTTATGAAAAAGCGGTGGTGCTGATAATCGGCACTATTTTGGCGAAAGGACGCCGAACGGTAACCGGCGCATTGCGGGCGGTGGGCAAAGGAAAAGAGACGCGCTGGTCGAAGTACCACCACTTGCTCAATCGTGCCCGTTGGTCGGGTTTGCAAGTGGGTCAGATATTACTCAACTTAATCGTCAACACATTGTTAAAGACAGATGAAACCATCACCATTGCGGTGGATGAGACACTTGAGCGCCGGTGGGGTCCGAAGATTCAAAAACGCGGTTACTGGCGGGATAGTGTTGCTTCAAGCCGACGGTTATCCGTGAGTACCAGTGGCTTGCGCTGGCTGGTATTCGCGGTGGTAGTTGAGTTACCATGGACACCCTACGTGATGGCACTCCCTTTTTTCAGCGTGCTGTTGACCACACCGAAAGTGAGTGAGAAACTCGGCAAACGTCACAAGACGGTGGCGCAAGTGACCGGACAAGTCGTTGGCTGGCTCCGCCGCAGTTTACCGGGACGCGCGATCCATTTGGTGGGCGATGGCGCCTATGCCGTCATCGCGCTGGGCTTACAATGCAAACGTCATCAGGTTACCCTGATTGCGCCCTTGCGTTTGGATGCACGGTTGTTTGAAGCACCCTGTCGTCCGCTCGAAAAACGTCCGGGACGCCCGCCGGTGGTCGGCACACGTTTGCCCAATCCGGGGCAAGTTGCCGCTGACCCCCATACCCGCTGGCATCGCAGTCGCGTAGATTGGTATCAAGGCCAAACAGCGATGATGGACTGGACGAGCGGCACGGCACTGTGGTACAGCACCGGCACAAAACCCTTGCCTATTCGTTGGGTGTTACTGCGTGACCCGGCAGGCAACCGTCCCACCCGCGCCTTCTTTTCAACGGATATCAACCTGCCGCCCACCCATATTGTCGGTGACTTTGTTCATCGTTGGTCCATTGAAGTTACCTTTGAAGAAAGTCGCGCTCATTTGGGTATCGAGACACAGCGACAATGGAGCAATCTAGCCATCGAACGCTCAACACCGGCATTATTTGGACTTTTCTCATTGGTGGTGTTGATGGCGCACGCCTTGTCAAAGGGTGAAAATCTACCCCTGTCTCAAGATGCATGGTATTCCAAAACACATGCCGGCTTCCACGATATCCTGAACTTCGTCCGCCGGCGTATCTGGTTGCAATTCCTTTTTCAGACAGGCGGATATACCTCGGATATGCGTTTATTTACCGCAAATCACCTCGAACTCCTGCTCTCTGCTGCCTGCTATTAACTTGGTAATGTACAAAGTCGAGCAGAGAGTAAAAATGGAAAAGACAAAAAGAGTGCTGTATGTACTCGGTGCCATTGCCGGCTTGTTTATCTTTGCTATCGCCTCGTGGGTATTCATTG
>CAYPNZ010000327.1:1242-4026 GCA_964411845.1 uncultured Anaerolineaceae bacterium | reverse complement strand
GCATATTTGTGATATGGCATTTATGCCGGGTTCGGTATCACTCCGCCGCTGGCAGCGGGCAAATCGCAACCGGTGCGCGCCCAACAAACGCTAACGCTCGACAGTTCACACACCGTCACCGCCATTGTGGACGACATTAACCGTTTCCCCGAAACAAACGAAACCAACAACCAACTCACCCGCACTTTAAATTTCGGTTCGCCACCGCCGCACGGATTGCCCGACACGGTTATTGCCGATGTGCGGCTGGGGCAAGGACGGTTTGCCCCCGGCGATGCGGTAACCTTTGAAGCGGTGGTGCAAAATGTGGGCAGCATTCCCACCGGCGATGTGGTCGGCGTGGCATTTTTGGTGGACGGGCAATACATTACCTTCGGCACAACCGCCGCCATTGCCCCCGGCGAAACGCAGGTTGTCCGCGCCATTTCGCCGTGGACGGCTACCGCCGGACAACACCGGCTCACGGCGGTGGTAGACGACATCAACCGCTACCCCGAACTTTCGGAAACGAACAACCGGCTGGAACTCGATTTTCAGGTGCTCGACCGCCCCGCCGCCGATTTGCCGGATTCGGTGGTGGATGACATCGCCTTTGAAATTCAACCCGACGGGCGCGTGCTGTTCACCGCTACCGTTTCCAATATCGGTACGGCTGCCACCCCCGATGTGGTCGGCGTGGCGTTTTTTGTGGATGACCGCTATACAACTTACGGCATCACCCAACCGATGGCGGCAAACACCACCGAAACCATCCGCGCGGTAAAAACGCTGTCGCTGACGGGCACGCACAAAATTACCGCCATTGTGGATGATGTGAACCGCTATAACGAACTTTCGCACCAAAATAACACCCGCACCCGCACCGTGACCATCCCGCTGGTGGAACGGCGCGCCATTTGGATTACCCGCTACGATTGGACAGACCACAATCGCCCCGCCGAACCGGAACGCATCGACCGCATGGTAGAAAATATCGCGCGCGCCGGCTTCAATACCATTCTGTTTCAGGTTCGCACCGCCGGCGAAGCCTATTACACCCCGGGGCTGGAACCGTGGGCGGCGCGGCTCACCGGTTCAACATGGCAAACGCTGGGCAAAGACCCCGGCTGGGACCCGCTAGCGCGGCTGCTGGAAAAGGCTCACGCCGCCGGGCTGGAAGTTCACGCCTATTTGAACGCCTATACGGCATGGCTGCCGCCCGCTTCGGCGGAAGAGGGCAAATTGTACCCGCCCGCCACCACCCCGCCACATCTGTTTGACCGGTTGACCTACGACCCAACCCACGCCGAACACCCCGGCGAACACGGGTTGGGTTGGACATGGCGGCAATATTCTGACGGTGATACACCGATGAAGTTGCAATGGGGACGCTATTTGTGGGCAAGCCCCGGCGTGGATGAAGTGCAAAACCATATTGTGGCAGTGGTGAAAGATATTGTTACCCGTTACGCGGTAGACGGGGTGCATCTTGACCACGTGCGCTATGCCGGCAAAGCCTATTCTTTCGACCCGCCGAGCGTCGCCGCCGCAGGACCCGACAAAACCGCCGAGCGCGACCAGTGGCAGCGCGACCGGGTCACGGCTTTGGTGCGACGGGTGTACATCCAAACCAAAGCCATCCGCCCCGATGCGCTCGTTTCGGCGGCGGTTTGGCCCTATTATGTTGACAAATGGCAGGCGGGGTTAACCGAAGGGTTGAACGATTACTATCAAGATTCAAAAGGTTGGCTGGCGGCAGGCATTATTGATGCCATTATGCCCATGCTGTATGACGGGCGCGCCGATGAATTTGAATTGTGGCAAACACTGCTGGCTGATTTTCTGGCAGACAGCGCCGGGCGGCAGGTAATACCCGGCATCGGCGGGGCGTATGATAATTTTGCACAAATTGCCCGCCGCATCGAAACGGCACGCGCCGCCGGTGCGCCCGGACATGCAATCTTCTCGTATGAATCGCTGAATCGGCACGACTATTGGGATGCTTTCGCCACGGGACCGTATGCCGTGCCCGCCGTGCCGTCAGCGCGGGTATTCGGTCAGCAGATGGGTTAAATCCGCCGCCATATCTTCCGGTTTGAACATAAACGCATAACTTAACCGCAAATTTCCGTCCGGGTCAATCAAAAAAACGCGGGCGGTATGGCTCATCAAATAACCGGCAGCCGTTTCGGAGCCGGTTTCTTTTTTTGCCGATGCGCCGAAAGGCTTCATCACCCCTTCCACTTTTGAAAAATCATCGCTCAAACCGATGAACGACGGGTCAAACGCCGAAAGATAGGTGCGCAGTTTTGCAGGCGTATCGCGGTCGGGGTCAACCGAAATGAAAACAAAATGCACCCGGTCGCGCCCGGTGTCCATCAAATCGAGCGCCTTTTTCACATCCAGCACGGTGGTGGGGCACACATCGGGGCAAAAGGTATAGCCAAAATAAATCAGGGTTATATCGCCATGCAGGTCGCTCAGGTGGAAGGGTTTTTCCGTTTGCGCAGACCGAAGCGAAAAATCGGGAATCGGTTGGGGCGGGTCATACACCGTGCCTGTATATTCGTATCCGCCGCACGCCGGCAGCGTCAACGCGGCTAACAGCATTATGCCCAAAAGTATAAACCATCGTTTCATTTGCCGGTTCCGTTATCTGAAAGGGTGTGCCCGCCACCGGTGCGCCACAACAGCGCTTTACCAATAGCCGCTTGAATCTCGTCGGAGACAAACGGTTTCATCACCAGCAGAAAATCGGGGTTGTTTTGAATTTCTGCCATTGTTTGCGCATCGGTATATGCCGTA
>CAYPNZ010000327.1:0-1232 GCA_964411845.1 uncultured Anaerolineaceae bacterium | reverse complement strand
GTCCGTTTCCGTTTCGATGACCCGCGCCGCCTCCATGCCGGTCATATCGGTTTTCAGCCGCAAATCCATCAACACCACATCCGGTTTGTGTTTCAGCGCCAACTCAATCGCATTCTCACCGGTATCGGCAACACCGGCAACCGTATAACCCATTTCTTCCAACCGAAACGCAAGATCCATCACAACAATGCTCTCGTCTTCCACAATTAAAATGGACGGCGGTGCTTCTTTCTCTGTTGTGTTCATACCGTTTTTTCTCCTTTTGGGAAAGGTAATTGCAACCTGCGTTCCTCCCTCATTCGGTGGACGTTCCGTTTAATTATGGGGGCAGATACAATTTCAATTAGGCTCATTATACCATATTTTTGCCATACCAATAACTATTTGTTACCATGCTTTTATGAATCCGGAAAGAGAACTATTTTTGCAGCACCGAATATTTTTTACACCTGAAATACAAAACCAAAGGCAGCCATCATGACACCCATCGTTGAAGCCACCGCTCCCGGAAAAATCATTTTGTTTGGCGAACACTCGGTGGTGTACGGACAACCCGCCATTGCCGTGCCGGTATCGCAGGTGCGGGCGAAATGCACCGTGCGCAAAAATCCGGCAGAGACCGGCGTGCTGCTCAATGCCCCCGATATTGACCGGCGCGAGTACCTGTCGGCGGCGGGTAACGGCGACCCGCTGGCGCTGGTGGTGCGCCGCACGCTGGACGCTCTCGGCGCGGGCGAACCGTCGTTGGAAATTACCGTTACCTCCACCATTCCGATTGCCTGCGGGCTGGGCAGTGGTGCAGCAATTTCCGCCGCCATCATCCGCGCGTTGGGCAAGTTTTTCCACCACCCGTTCGACCCGCAAACCGTGTCGGACATCGCTTTTGAGGTGGAGAAAATCTATCACGGCACGCCGTCGGGCATTGATAACACGGTGGTTGCTTTTTCCCAACCGATTTTTTTCATCAAAGGAAAACCCATCGAGCGGTTGACCGTCGGCGCACCGCTGACGTTTGTCATCGGCGATACGGGCATCAAAAGTCCAACCTACAAAGTTGTGGGCGATTTACGCGCCCGCCGCAGCGAAAATCCGGCGGCATACGACCCGATTTTCGGGAAAATGGGCATGCTGGCGCAAAATGCGCGCGCGGCAATTGAGCGCGGTGATACGGCTGCCGTGGGGCGGCTGATGGCGGCAAACCATGCCGTTTTGCGCGAGTTGGGTATTTCGCA
>CAYPNZ010000326.1:0-4044 GCA_964411845.1 uncultured Anaerolineaceae bacterium | reverse complement strand
AGGCGTATTGCGTAAAACGTGAAACGTGAATTTTGCAACTCTGCAACCTTGAACTTTGAACCTTGAACTTGCAACCCTGAAACCCGCTACGGGTTATACACCTGAATGCGTTTTGCGGGCACCCGCTGCGCCAGCCGCGCCATATTCCCCTTTACCCGCCGAATAATTTCCGCTTTGTCCAGCGTTAACAATTGACGGTCGCGCATAATAACCCGTCCATCCACAATAACCGTTTGCACATCGCCGGCACGGGTGTTGTACACCAAATTGGCGGTGATGCTGTGCAGCGGTTGATGATGTACACCGCTCATATCCACCAAAATGATGTCCGCCAGAAAACCGGGCGCAATCTGCCCCAGTTGATTTTCCATACCCAGCACCGCCGCGCTGCCCCGCGTGGCAATATTTATCGCCTGCGGGATGGTCATCACTTCGGGGTTGCGGGCTTCGTGTTTTTGCAGCATCGCCATCAACCGCAACGATTCAAAAATATCGAGCGTATTGTTGCTGACCGGTCCATCGGTTGCCAGCCCCACAGCGATGCCCGCCGCTTGCAGGTCGAAAATCGGGGTGAGCCCCATCCCCAATTTGAGATACGTTTTCGGGGCGTGCGCCACCCCGATTTTCCCGCCGGTGGATTGCATCAGGGCAATATCTTCCGGCAGGATGCCACAGCCATGGGCAATGATGGTCGGCACGGAAAAAACGCCGGTGTCCGCCAGCACCTGAATGGGCGTTTTGCCCCGTTTTTGCAAACCGGCTTCGGTTTGTCCCGCCGTTTCTGCCGCGTGAATGTGAATACCAACCCCCAAGTCTTGGGCGTGTGCTACCGTCGCCCGCAGAAAATCATCATCGCAGGTGTAGGGCGCGTGCGGCGCCATCAGCGTGGTGATGCGTCCATCGGCTTTGCCCTGCCAGCGCGACACAAAATCGGCGGTGGCATCCAGCGCATCATACCCTTGATTGCCAAACACCGCCCAGCCGAGTACCGCCCGCGTGCCCGCCTGCTCAACGGCTTCGGCGGCTCTGTCCATAAAAAAGTAATGGTCGGCAACAGTGGTTACCCCCCCTTCAATCATTTCCGCCAGCCCCAATTGCATTCCCCAAAATACATCTTCCTCGGTCAGGTTGCTTTCAAGGGGCCACATATATTCGTTGAACCACTTTTCAATGGAAACATCTTCCGCCAGCCCGCGGAAAATGCCCATCGGCACGTGTGCGTGGGTATTGATGAGCCCGGGCATCGCCAGCATTTCGCGCCCGTCAATAACCTGTGCCGCCGTGCGGGTGGCATCGGCAGGCAAAATGGCGGTGATGCGCTGTCCGTCAATACGAATATCTCGGTTTTTGGCAATACTCACCGCGCCGGTGGTATCGTCTGTTTGCAAAACGTGACAATTTTTGATGAGCAGGTCGGACATAATCCCTCCGGTGTCAAGGTTGCAGGGTTGCAAGTTCAAGGTTCAAAGTTCAAAGTTCAAGGTTGCAAAATTCACGTTTCACGTCTCACGTTTTAAGTCCAAAGTTTCAGGTTTAAAGTTCAAAGTTCAAAGTTCAAAGTTGCAGAGTTGCAGAGTTGCAAAACTCACGCATCACGCCTCACGTTTCACGCATCACAAAATATCACGCAAAAACAATATCCGCTTCGGCGGCGAAGGTGCGCAGAATGTCTTCCCAAATTTCGCTTTCGGTATCTCGCCGCCGCCGCACCACCGACAGATACCGCAGCGTGAGATGCACGCCGTCCGGGTCGACACGGGTGTAAACGATGGGGGTCAACGTGCCGTAAACCACCAAAAACCGATGGTTGCCCGGTTGTTGTGCCCATGCTTCCGCTTCGGCGGCAACCGCACCCGCCCGCCGGTTGAGAATTTCCGTCAAAATGGTTTTTGCTTTTTGCCAATTTGAATCCACCGGCACAACCACCTGTATTTCGTGCCACACATACGGAAACTCATCGGTATAGTTGGCAAAAACAGCGGTAAAAACTTTGTTGTTCGGCACATGCAAAATGCGCCCGCTGGTCTGTTCGCCGGAAACCCAGTTTCCCACTTCCAGCAGGGTGAATTGAAAGAGCGAAATGTCAATCACATCGCCGATGTGTCCTTCAATTTCTATCCGGTCGCCGACTTCAAAGGTACGGCGGAAAAGAATGTAAAACCAAGCGATGAGACTGAGCACGGGGTCGCGCAGGGCAATGGCAATACCTGCCGTCAGCAGCCCCAAAAACGTCAGCAGGCTTTTCACGTCATCGCGCCAAATCCAGCCCACAGCCAGCGCAATCACCAAACCGATGGCATAATTGATGACTTTTACGCCCCAGTATGTGGCTTTGGCGCTGCGGTTGCGCCGTTCAACAAGTGCCAGCAGCAGGCGACGCAAAATAAAAAGCGCGGCAACCGCCAGCACCGTTTCGACCCACTGATTTGCCAGCGCATCGGCAGTATTCAATTGCAGCCATTTTTCAACAAGTTGCATCAGCGTTCCACTAGCCCCAGCCGCGCCGCCATCGCCCCGTCAAAATCGCCGATGAATGTCCACCAGTTGGTCAGCGGTTTGCCATGGTAAATGATGCCGTTATCTGCGCCGGGCAGATTCTGCATCCAAAAGATAAACCAGTCGAGGCTGTTGCAGTTCCAGCGGCGGCAATTCATTTTTTTGCGTTCGCCGCCGTCGGGATGCCAGTTTTCAATATCCGTCCATACGAATTTCGGGTTCGCCCAATCGTAATCGCGTTCGCCGTTGGGGGGAAAATGTGCCCAGCCGCAACGCCCTTCGCCCGGTTTGCCGACAAATTTTCGCCAGAAAAGGTCTTCATCCACATAACGCAGCACGGCTTCAATTTGGTGGATGTGGTCTTCCACCGCTTCGGACGCGCCGCGCTGATAATTGTAATGGTACACGGTGTAGGTTTTGTCCGACACGGGCAGGTCGTGCGGGTCGCGGTCGCTATTGCTGATGTCGCCGAACGGTCCCGCCATATTCGATTCCCAAATATCCACCATACCGCCGTGGTAGCCCCACAGCCACACTTCTTTTATGCCGCGCTCGCGCACCCACGTTTCAATACCGATGCGGCGCATGATGGCATGGTAATCGGTCATCGGTGCGCGGTGACCCGGTTTTGAAAAGGTGGGCAGCGGCTCCAAAAATTCGAGGGTGTCCACAATTTGATAGCGCAGGCTCGGCTGGGCGGCGGGATTTTTGTAGCCGTGGTAGATGCTGCCCCGTTCCAGCGCGGAAACAACCTGCGCGGTGGTGCGCTCGGTATGGGCGCGAATGGCGTCGAGCGGCACGTCCACATCGCCGGTGACAGTGCGGTCGATGCGGTTGCCCGCCGGCGGAAAATATTTCAGCACCAGCACGGGGACGGTGAAGGCATCGGCGGGATAGAAATATGGTTGGGGCGCAGATTGGCTATCCCCCCAAAAACGGCGCAGCAGGTCAGTCAGTTTCACCGCACCAATTCCCACGCCAGATGCGATACTTCCGGCGCAATGATTTTTTCCCATGCCAGCCGCACCGCGCCCGGCGAACCGGGGGTGGAAAAGATGACTTTGCCGCGATACACGCCCGCCGTTGCCCGCGACAGTATCGCCGCGCCGCCGATTTCGGCGAAACTGAGCATGCGGAAAATTTCGCCGAAGCCGGGCAGGGTTTTCTCCAGCCGGGTGCTCAGGGCATCGAAGGTGGTATCGCGCCGGGCAATGCCCGTTCCCCCGTTGAAGAGGATGATTTCGGCATCGGTTTCCGCCAATTCGTCCAGCACGGCGGCAACCTGCGCCGGTTCATCTTTGATGAGCCGGTATGCGGCAACGGTATGTCCGGCGGCGGCAATTTGCTCGGAAAGGTAGGCGCGGTTCACGTCCGTTTCGGGGGTGCGGGTATCGCTGACGGTGACGATGGCGAGTTTCACGCTGTCCATGCCGGCGGCTTTGGCTTTTTTTCGGTGTTCTCCACTGGTATGGTGGGTCATAATGTCTCCTGTTTTTGGTGAAAGGTTGCAAGGTTGCAGGGTTGCAAAGTTCACGCCTCACGTTTCAC
>CAYPNZ010000325.1:0-4051 GCA_964411845.1 uncultured Anaerolineaceae bacterium | reverse complement strand
CGCCTGCGGGTGCTGCTCACCGAAACCACCGCTGAAGAGAAATTATGGCTGGCAATCCCCACCGAACTGCGCCAGCCGCTCGCAAACCTGCTCGCCCGCGGAAAGTGACCAAACTGCCACCGGCGAAACCGGACACCGTCTGCTCTTTGGCACAAACAGAATTCTACACGAACGAAAGACACGGCGCGAGCAACAACACCACCCGTTTTTAATGCCCTCTAAACCGGTTGAAAATCCGTTTGACAAGCCGCCTCAATTCGGTATACTTTCTAAACCGAATCATAATTCAGTTATTATACCCCATAAATTTCGTGCGGAAACCGTTCATCGGATAGGACGCAGAGGAGGCATTTTATGCATCGTTTGAAAAAAATCGGAGTCACCCTTATCGGCATTGTTGTCGCCGTGCCATTATTTGTTGTAGCGATGGGCTATTTTGCCGTTATCCGTCCGGCAAACCCTCAACTCGACGGCGAAATCCGAACAGAGAAACTTACCGCGCCGGTAACGGTGTACCGCGATGCCAACGGCATCCCGCACATTGTGGCGGAAAACGCGCACGACCTCTTTTTTGCGCAGGGATTCGTCCACGCGCAGGATAGGCTCTGGGCAATGGAAGCATCCCGGCGCGCCGCCCACGGCACCCTCAGCGAGGTCATCGGCGAAAAAGGGCTGGATAACGACAAGTTTATGCGCATTTTGGGGATGACTCAAGCCGCCGCAGCCGATTGGGACAGTCTGGATGCTGACACCCAAGCCGCCGTTCAAGCCTATACCGATGGCGTCAATGCCTATTTAGCGCAAGCAGGCAGCAAATTGCCGCTGGAATTCAAAATTCTGGGCATCGACCCCCAACCGTGGCAGCCGGTGGATACACTGGTTTTTGCCAAATTGCTTTCGTGGGGATTGAGCAGCAACTATAAAGATGAGCTGGTGGTCAGCCAACTGGCAGAAGCGACAGCGTGGGAAAATGTGCTCGGTTTGCTGCCCGAATACCCCGGTCCCAACGTGATTCCCGATGCCAACCGCACTGCCCGCCTTTCCGACACCGCCGCGTCACTGCTGGCAATGAGCGCCCGCCGGGAAGCCGAAAATCCACTTTCCCGCCCCGACCAGGGGAGCAACGCCTGGGTTGTCGGCGGCAGCCGCACCGCCTCCGGGGCGCCAATGCTCGCCAACGACCCGCATCAGGGGTTGAGTATGCCATCGCTGTGGTATGAAATCGGGCTGCACACCACCGATGGCGTCTATGATGTGGTTGGCAGTTCGCTGCCCGGTTTGCCCGGCGTGGAAATCGGGCACAATGCGCGCATCGCGTGGGGCGTCACCAACGCCCGCCCCGATGTGCAGGATATTTTCATCGAAACGCTGAACGATACCGGCACGCAATATCAATTCAAAGGGGAATGGCGCGATTTGACCATCCGCGAAGAAAAAATTATGGTGAAAAAAGGCGACCCGGTGACGCTGCGCGTGCGCAGTACCCACCACGGACCGCTCATTTCCGATGCCCTGCCCAACAGCGACCGTCATCTGGCGCTGCGCTGGACGGGGCTTGACCAACCCCGCCCGCTGACACAAGCAATTCTAACCCTCAACCGCGCCCAAAACTGGGCGGAATTCCGCGATGCGTTGCAATTATGGCAACTACCGGGCATGAATTTTGTGTATGCCGACGTGGATGGCAATATCGGCTACCAGATGAGTGGCGCGGTTCCCATTCGCGCCAACAACGACCGTTTCGGCGTGTTGCCCGTTTCCGGTGCTGACGGTGCGCACGAATGGACCGGCTTCATCCCGTTTGATGAATTGCCTTCCGAACTGAACAGCCAAGCCGACTTTTTTGCTTCCGCCAACAATCGACCGGTGGGGGCAGATTACCCCTATTTTCTATCCCGTTATTTTCAGCCGCCATATCGCGTGGCACTCATCAGCGAGCATTTGCGCAGTGGACAAAATCTCACCCCCGAAGATTTTGGGTTGCCGCCGTCATCGCCGCCGAAGCTACGCCGCGCAACGACATCGAGCGGTCGGCGCAGCAGGAACTCGCCGCGTGGGATGGGACGATGGCGCCCGACAGCGCCGCCGCCGCCATCAGCGAGGCGGCAATATGGCACATCCTGCGGCAGGTACTCACCCCGCAACTGGGCGCAGATGCCACCGAAGCGTATCTGACACTCGCCGGATACCCGTACATGTTTTTGCAAAACCTGCTGGATAATCCCGATGACCCGTGGTGGGGCGGCGACCGCGCCGGCAAGTTGACCGCCGCGCTGGCGGACAGTGTATCGGAACTTTCTGCCACCGATGCCGACCCCGCGCAATGGCAGTGGGGCAATCTGCACGCGATGACTTTCGTTCATCCGCTGGGGAAGGTCAAACCGCTGGCACCCATCTTCAACCGCGGACCCTATCCCACCGGCGGAAACTGGAACACGGTGAACAGCGGGGCATACTATCCCGACAGCAAATACGCAATGGGGCTGGGTCCCGCCTACCGCATCATCAACGATTTGTCCGATTGGGACAATTCCCGCTCGATTATCCCCACCGGGCAGTCGGGGCAGCCGTTCACGCCCCATTATGATGACCAAATTGAAGCGTGGCTGGCGGTGAAATATCATCCGCTGCCATTTTCGATGGCGGCAATTGAGAAAGCCGCCGCACACACGCTGAAATTGGTTCCGTAGGAATACCGATGCCCCGACCCGATGTCAGCGCAGAGCGCAAAGCCCAAATTTTGCAGGCGGCACAGCAGGTTTTTGCCCGGCAATCATTTCATAGTGTGACGATGCAGACCATTGCCCAAGCCGCAGGTTTGAGCGTGGGCGGCGTTTACTGGTATTTCAAAAGCAAAGATGAAATTATTGCCGCGCTGCTGGCACGTAATGCCGAACCTATCCTCGACCGGTTGCGGCAACTGGCAAATGATGATGCGCCCACTGCGACGCGACTGGAAACCTTTTTCCGGGAGATTGTCGCAGCCGGAGATGAAATCGCCGCACTATATTCAACCGGCATCAAACTGTACGCAATGACCGATGCCAACCCGCAATTGCGAAACAGCGTCAGCGCCATCGGGGCTGCATACCGCGACGGGTTGGCAACACTCATCCGGCAGGGGGTGGAACGTGGCGAGTTTCAGGCAGTGGATGCCGCCGATGCCGCCACTGCGCTACTCGGATTGTATGAAGGAATGATGCTGCTCAAACTCACCGACTCACAATCGTTTCAGGTTGAAAGGGTGCTCCAAACCGGCGCAATGCTGATATTGCGCGGACTACAAGCCCACCATCCCTGACCCTTTACGGATGGGCACGCCGCAAATCGTCATATCCTTTCGCAGCGCCGAAGCGGGCAATCGAGCAGCATTGGGCGTAACGTACCGGCGAACATACCAGACACACAATTATGATTTGCGTTTGACCGGCTAACCCGCAGGGCAGATAATCAAATCCACAGAACCCTCGGCAACAGAACAGCATTCCCCCGGTTTTTGTAAACGACCCACCTCCCATCGGAGGCAAATCCGACGGTATAACTGTACCGTGCATTCTGCGCCCGCACACTTCAGTAAACATCTATGGATTCTCGCTTTTGTGCCTGCGGGACACAATTTGTTTTCGAGAAAGTTTCGTCGAGTTCATCGGCTGTTTGCAATTTCAGGTGGATATGGTAACATTTGGTTAGAGCGTGTTACCGTTTGATTTTTCGCAGAGGAAACACCTTTCGATACACCCTGTTGGGCTACTCAAGACACGAAATCGGCAAGCGGCAAACACACTGACAAAAGGCTTCCCGTTCTGAATCACAAATGACCGAGCATAAAAATGAGCATCACAATTTCAGAAACAAGAAACATTAAAAGGGAAAAAATCATTGCGCTGTATAAAGCCAACAGTTGGAGTGCCGCGGAAAAGCCGGATAAATTATACCAAGCGCTCATAAACTCGCATTCGCTGGTCACCGCATGGGACGGCGATAAATTAGTCGGGCTTGGGAATGCTATTTCAGACGGTTACTTGGTCGTGTACTATCCCCATTTGTTGGT
>CAYPNZ010000324.1:0-4064 GCA_964411845.1 uncultured Anaerolineaceae bacterium | reverse complement strand
CCAAGCGGCATGCCACCATCATCCGCATTAAAACCGGCGCGAAAAAAGACGGCACACTGGTTGCCGTTCATGCCGAACTGTTCGGCGATGGCGGCGCGTATGAAAGTCTCAGCCAAAAAGTAATGGGACGCGCCACCACCCACGCCACCGGACCGTATGATGTTCCCCATGCCAAAGTGGATTGTTATGCCATGTACACCAACAACCCGCCGTCGGGGGCATTTCGCGGTTTTGGTGTGACGCAGTCGGCGTTTGCGGTGGAACAAAATATGGACAAACTGGCGGAAGCCCTGGGTATGGATCCCATCGAACTGCGGCGGAAAAACGCTCAGCGGGTGGGGGTGGAAACCGCCACCGGGCAACTGTTGCGCGAAAGCGTCGGTTTACACCAAACCATTGACGCTGTGGAACGCGGCATCAAATCGCACATGAACGGCAGCGGTTTCCGCTGGGCGTGGCGCGAAGGGAACAAAGCCTATGGTTGGGGCATTGCCTGCGCCTACAAAAATACCGGTCTTGGCGGCGGCGCGCCCGACAAAGCCACGGCAGAGATTGAGGTTTTTGAAAACGGTGTTGCCGAAGTGCGCATTTCGTCGGCGGATATGGGGCAGGGGCTTGCCGGTGTGCTGGCTCAAATGGTATCGGAAGAGTTGAAACTACCGCTATCGCAGGTGAGTGTGCTGCTGTCTGATACCGATTTGACGCCCGACGGCGGTCCGACCACCGCTTCGCGGCAAACGTTTGTATCGGGCAATGCGGCGCGGATGGCTGCCGGTTCGATGCGCGAAGCGTTGGCACGAGTTGCGGCGGAAGAGTTGGATGTTGACCCCGCCGAAATTCGGTTTGAGGAAGGTTTACTGCGCTATAACGGCTCCGGCGTGCCCATCGGCACGGTTGCCGGTTGGATGAAAAAACACGGATTGGAACCCAAAACGCAGTATGAATATTGGGCGCCCAAAACACAGCCGCTCGGCACGGGGGGCGATATGCACGTGGCATTTTCGTATGCCACCCAAGCCGCGCTGGTTGAAGTGGATTTGGAAACGGGCAAAGTACGGGTGCTGGATGTGTATGCCGCCAATGATGTGGGACGCGCCATTAACCCGCGCGCGCTCGAAGGGCAGGTGGAAGGCGGTATTGTGATGTCGCTGGGTAATACCCTCACCGAGGCGTACATTTTGGAAGACAGTGTGCCGTGGTCGGTGCGGTTTGCGCGCTATCGCATCCCCAGCATTACCCACATGCCGAAAATCCACTCCACCATTGTGGAAGACCCGGTCAGCACGGGACCCTACGGGGCAAAAGGCGTTGGCGAAATTTCGTCTATCAATACCATGCCCGCCGTGTGCAACGCTATTTATCACGCCACCGGCGTGCGCGTTCACAAAGTGCCCGTTGACCAAGATGCACTGGCGCGGGCAATCAAATCGGGGCAAAAAGAACTCTTCCAATCGTGGGAAGACGTGCGATAAACGGATAGTGAGGCGTGAAAACGTGAGGCGTGGCTTGACAAGCGGGAAGCATCGGGTACGCTTTCACGTTTCACGTTTCACGTTTCACGTTTCACGTTTCACGTTTCACGTTTCACGCTTAAAACATGGCTCTAAAATTATTGATAACCTACAATGTGCGAGAACATCGCACCCAAGATTATTTTAACTTTCTGCGGACGGAATTTTTACCGCGAGCGCAGGCAATCGGGCTGGTAATGACCGAAGGCTGGCAAACGGTTTACGGCAATTATCCGTCCCGATTGCTGGCGTTCGCTTCGCAGACGGATGACCAGTTGCGCGCTGCGCTTGCCGGCGACGAGTGGGATTCCATCGAAACAAAATTGGGCGAGTTTGTCACCGATTACGAAAAACGAATCGTGCATGCTCGCCCAAACTTCCAATTCTTCATCCCCGAAGCCTCGCGCCGGTAAACCACTGTTTAGCCACCTGTTGAATAGAACACAGATGCCGCAGATTGAGCGGATTTACACAGATTTTCCTGAAAATAATTTAAAATCTGCGCAAATTCCTGCAATCCGTGTTAATCTGTGTTCTATTCTGTTTAACCACCCGTTCAGCAGTGCCCGTTGAATTGTCATTGCGAGCGCAGCGAAGCAATCGCCGGTTACGAGCAGCGGGGATTGCTTCAACCCTAACGGGTTTCGCAATGACAGGCTGAACAGATACCTCTATTTTACCCAACCCTCGTCCAGTAAAAATTTAGAAACCGCCTCGCCTGCCAAATAGTGTCCGTTTGCCGTCCAATGCCCGTCGTGCACAAAATAAAGCGGCTTGTCGGGATGCTGTTGCGCGGTTTTCTGAAAAAGCGGCAGCAAATCCAAATACGGAATGTCGTACCGGTTGAGAATGGCTGCCAATTGCCGGTTGGGTTGTGCCATATCCCACTGCAGCGATTGCATTGCCGGATTGCGGCGCAGGGTTTGCGCCCATTTGTCGGGGTATACCTGCTCTTTGGCGGGAATGATGACCACGCCGAATTTGCTGCCCGCTGCCGTCACCTGCGATTGCAACTCGGCAAGCAGCGCATCCGTCAATTGCCATGCTGCTTGCCAATCATCATTCATCGGCGTTTGGTACACAAAAAACGGTATGGGAATATCGGGGGTGGTGGCGCGAATGCGCGCTTCGCCGCCGAGCAGCCCGCCGGGTCCCAGTGTGTGCAAAATGACCGGCACATCCGCCAGCCGGGGTGCCAGCCAGCGATAGAGAGCGCTGTGCAGAAAAAGCCAATCCGAAACGGGGAGCATCGGGGCGGGCGGAAGCGGGTTCGGTTTTTCCAGCCCCAGCGTTTGATAAGCGGTATCCGGGTCAAACGGCGCGGGATACACCAGCGTACCATCATCATCCAGCCGAAAATAACTTTTTTGCACACTGCCGCCGTTGCGGGCAACTTCCAGCGGGGCGTAACTGTTGGCGGTATCGTTGCGCACAAAAAAGAAAAGCAGCGTCACATCCGGGTGAAATTTCACCCCTTCCTGCCGAAACATCAGCAATTCTTGGTCGGTGCCGTAACTGCCCACGCCGGTATTGACGGTTTGGGCGGCAATACCGGCTGCTGCCAAATGTTGCTGTGCCTGCTTGAAAAAAGTTTTTTCCAGCGGCACTTGCAACGCCTCACCGAACGAGTCTGCCAGTATCAGCAGCCGCAATTTTTCCGCCGGAATATCGTAATCGGTCAGCGACGGGTCATCGCGCAGCCCGAGCGCATTGATTTGCACATCGGTTTGGTATTCATTGTAACTGCTGTAAAAAATGCCGCCGCTGTTCGGTTGATGTTTCCAGCCCAAACTCGGGTCGGATTGCCAAATGTTAGGGTTCGGCACGGGGGGCGGCGCAATGTTCAAAATGCGCACCACAATTTCCAGCGCCAAAATCGGCAGGATGGTGCCCGCCAGCGCCAGCAATATTTTTCCCAAAAAAGAAAACACACGTTTCATTGAAAGCCTCTCAATCGAATTGTGGCGCAGTATAGGTTAAATGGGGCAAAACCTCAAATTTGCGGGGGGATGCTATTTCAATAAACCGTGCTGATGTGCTACAATACATCCAAATTTCAAATGCCGGGGGAACCATGGAATACGCCCAATTGGAAAGTCGGATTTCGTTTTTGGATAGTGAATATCGCCGCGAAAAAGCGAATTTGGCGCAGGTGCGCCATAAACTGGAAGTTGCCGAAGCCGAAAAGGAAGAAATGGCAAAACGGGTTGAAGCGCTTGAAGCGGAGTTGCTGGATACCAAAACACAACTTTCAAAAATTACTATTTTGGAAAATGTAATTGACCGCTTTAAAAGCGAAATGCGCACGGCACTGGAAGAGCAGCGCCAGCAGCAAAAACGCGCGCTGAAAGATGCGGAACGCGCTCGCACCATTGAACTGGAATCGTACACCAAAGCCATTGCCGACGTGCGCCACGAAATGGAACGCCAGCGCGATTTGGATGAGCAGATTTCGCTTGCCCGCGCCGAAACAGACCGGCAAGCGGCAATGCTGGTTTCTTTCCAGCAGCGGTTGGACAATTTGGCAAAACAGACTGACGAGCAATTGCGTTC
>CAYPNZ010000323.1:0-4077 GCA_964411845.1 uncultured Anaerolineaceae bacterium | reverse complement strand
TGTCGAGATGGTCGCGCCCGATGACAATCGGTGCGGAAACTTTGCCGCTGGCAACCAGTTCGTTGAATTTCAATCCGGCTTTGGCGCGGTCGCCATACCCCAGCCAGCAAATGCGCGAAGGCAGTCCCTGAAATTCCACTTTCTCTTCCGCCATTTTTATCCAGCGTGCCAAATGTTCATCTTCGGGGAAAAGTTCCAAAATGGCTTTGTCGGTTTCGTAAATATCCTGCGGGTCGCCACTGAGCGCCACCCAGCGGAAGGGACCTTTCCCTTCACAGAACAGGGGGCGAATGTACGCCGGCACGAACCCGGGGTAGTTGAAGGCTTCTTTTAAGCCGTTATCAAACGCGCGCTGGCGCAGGTTGTTGCCGTAATCGAAAACGACAGCGCCTTTCTTTTGCCAATCGAGCATGGTTTGCACGTGCGCGGTCATCGAATCGAGCGCGGCTTGTTTGTATGCGTCGGGGTCTTTTTCGCGCAGTTCGGCGGCGGCATCCAGCGACATACCGGCGGGAATATAGCCGTACAGCACATCGTGCGCCGAGGTTTGGTCGGTGACCACGTCGGGCACCACACCGCGCCGGTAGAGTTCGGGCAAGGCTTCGGCGGCATTGGCTATCAACCCCACCGATTTCGGTTCGCCTTTTGCCAGCGCCTCTTCCACCCACGTCATCGCTTCTTCCAGATTATCGGTGATGGTATCAATTTGCCGCAGTGAAAGCCGCCGCTCGGCGCGCCAGCGGTCAACTTCCACAATCAACCCGACCCCTTCATTCATGGTGATTGCCAGCGGCTGCGCGCCGCCCATTTCGCCCAGCCCGGCGGTAACCACGAATTTCCCTTTCAGGCTGCGCCAGCCGTTTTGCCGCGCCAGCGAGCCGAGCGTTTCATACGTGCCCTGCAAAATGCCCTGCGTGCCGATGTAAATCCAACTGCCGGCGGTCATTTGCCCGTACATTATCAAGCCTTCTTTTTCCCATTTGTCAAAATTTTCTTGGGTTGCCCAGTGCGGCACGATGTTGGTATTGGCGATGAGCACGCGCGGCGCGTCTTCGTGCGTTTTGAAGACCGCCACCGGCTTGCCCGACTGCACCATCAGCGTTTCATCCGGTTCCAAATTGCGCAGCGATTCCAAGATTGCATCGAAGGCTTCCCAATTGCGGGCGGCTTTGCCGCGTCCGCCGTAAACGATGAGATGTTCGGGGTCGCCCGCCACTTCCGGGTCGAGGTTGTGCTGTATCATGCGATACGGCGCTTCGATGAGCCAGTTTTTACACGTTAATTTTGTCCCCCGCGGGGGATGAACTACACGGGACATACATCACCTCCAAGTAAGTTTCAGGTTCAAGGTTTCAAGTTTTACAAATCACCCGCCGAGATATGCCGCTTTAACGCGGGCATCTTCACGGAGTTGGTCGGGTGTACCTTCCAAAACGATGTGTCCGTTTTCCAACACATATGCGCGGTCAACCACATCGAGCGCCACGAATGCGTTTTGTTCCACCAGCAGGAATCCGACACCGTGCCGCCGCAGATTGTTGATAACCTCAAATACCCGCTCGACCAAAATGGGCGCTAACCCCATCGAAGCCTCATCAATCAGCAACAGTTTCGGTTGGCTCATCAATGCGCGGGCGATGGCAAGCATTTGTTGTTCGCCGCCGCTGAGAGTTTTGGCTATTTGCGTGCGCCGCTCTGCCAGCACGGGAAACAGGTCGAACACCACCGCCATCTGCTCCCGAATCGCCGCATCCGGTTGCAAATATGCGCCCAGTTGCAAATTTTCGGTTACGCTCAAATCGCGGAAAACCCGTCCGCCTTCCGGTGCGATGGCAATACCGCGCGATACACGTTCCCACGGGGCAAACGTGTTGATGCGCTCATTGTCGAAGAAAATATCGCCGCTGCGCGGCATTTCCCAGCCCATAATGGCTTTGATGAGCGTACTTTTCCCCGCACCGTTCGCACCGAGCACCGCCACGGCTTCGTGTTCCGCCACGGTCAGCGATATGCCATACAATGCCTGAATTTGTCCGTAAAATACATCAAGATTATTGACTGTCAGCATTTTATCGTTTTCCCAAATATACGTTGATGACCTGCTCATTCGATTGAATGTCTGCCGGTGCGCCCTGCGCAATGAGTTCGCCCTGCGCCAGCACCAAAATTCGCTCGCACAGGCTCATTGCAAATGCCATATTGTGCTCAATCACGATGATACTTTTTCCCCGCGCGTGCAGCGTGCGGATGAGGTCTGCCAGCGATTCCGCCTCGTGGGCGGTCAATCCCGCCGCCGGTTCATCCAGCAGCAGAAAATCGGGTTCGGTTGCCAGCGCGCGGGCAATTTCCAGCCGTCGCTGCAAGCCGATGGGCAAACTTTCGGCAGTCACATCGCGGTAATCGGTTAAATCGGTTAATGCCAAAATTTCATCGGCGGCGCGCTCGGTAACAGGGGTGCGATACCGTTGAAAGAAAGCCTGCGGGCGACGGTAGAGGGGCATACCGTATCCGCTCAGCACATTTTCCAGCACGGTTAAATCGCCAAACGGTTTGACGATTTGGAATGTGCGCGCCAAACCCAATTCCACAATTCGATGCGGGCGGTAACGGTGTAATGATTGCCCGTTGTAATACACCTCTCCCGCGGTCGGTTTCAAAAAACCGGAAATGACATTGAACAGTGTGGTTTTGCCGGCGCCGTTGGGTCCAATCAGCCCCAAAATTTCGCCTTCGGTCTCGAAAGAGACATCATTCAGCGCACGCAAACCGCCAAATTGCTTGCTAACATTCCGCACAATCAATTTGCTCATTGCGCCACCTCCCCCGAAACTTTCGGCGGGGCGGTTTTTCTGCCAAACCAACGTTTGAGATGCTGCCACAGCCAACTATCATCCCCCAGCAGTCCCATCGGCTGGAAAAGCATCATCAGTACCAGCAGCGCGCCGTAAATGGTGAACCGGTAATCTTGCACGAAACGCAGGAACTCCGGCGCGGCTTTCAAAATGATAGCCCCGACGATGGGACCGCGCAGTGTGCCCATCCCCCCAAAAACGACCATCGAAAGGATAGCGATGGATTCCACAAAAACGAAAGTATCGGGGAATACCGAGCCGATGAAATGCGCATACAGCGACCCCGCGCCGCCTGCCAACGCCGCACTGATACCAAAAGCGTAAATTTTGAACCGCGCCGCACCAATGCCAACAGCGGCAGCGGCATCTTCATCCAACCGGATGGCGTTAAACGCCAAACCGACCCAACTTTTGGAAATGTACCAACTGACCGCCCAAGCAAAAACCACATACAACCATACCAAAATCAAATACGGTGCGCCGCCGCGAAATGTCGCGCCGAAAAATGACGGCGCGGGGATGTTAACCAACCCCATTGCCCCGCCGAAAAAATCCACATATTTAAAAACCGCCACCACCACAAAATTGATGCCCATTGTTGCCAGCACCAAAAAGTCATGGCGCACACGCAGGCTGGGCAAGCCCAAAATTGTGCCCACCACGCCGGTGATGATAATGGCAGCTATAAAATCAACCCAAAACGGCTGACCATAGCGTACAGCCATCACTGCCGAAGCATACGCGCCGATACCGAAAAACGCGGCGTGCCCCAACGATACTTGCCCCGCATATCCCGTTAATATATTCAGGCTGAGTGCCAGCGTCACCCAGATACCCACAAAGATGGCTACACTGATAACGTATCCGCTCATTGCCGTTACTCCCGCCCAAACAGACCGTGCGGTCTGAACATAAGCATAAAAATAAGAACCAAAAATGCAATGGCATCGCGGGGAAGCACATACCCCACCGATGCCACCAAAAAGTTTTCGACCACCGCCAGCAAAATACTGGCGACAATTACGCCGGGCAAACTGCCCATACCGCCCAGCACAATAATGATGAAGGCTTTGTACGATACAATGTCGCCCATGGTGGCAAAAACGCTGTTGTTGTACACCCCCACCAGCACGCCCGCCGCGCCCGCCAGCGCCGAGCCGAGAAAGAAGTTGAGCGCCACCACCCGATTGAGATTAACCCCCACCGCGCCCGCCATTTCTCTATC
>CAYPNZ010000322.1:0-4088 GCA_964411845.1 uncultured Anaerolineaceae bacterium | reverse complement strand
TTGGGGGGCAGCCCCCCGGGAGAGTAGGTCACTGCCAATATCACCCCTTCCCCCTTTTAAAATCCTATGACACTCTTTTTTGTGGCGACCCCCATCGGCAATTTAAATGACATCACCTTACGCGCTTTGGAAACATTGCGCGCTGTTGATATTGTCGCCAGTGAAGACACCCGTAAAACCGGGCGGCTGCTCAAACATTTCGACATCAGCAAACCCCAACTCTCATTTCACGAGCACAACGAACATCAAGCCGGCGCCAAAATTATCCGCCTGCTGCAAGCAGGCAAATCCATTGCCGTGGTGAGCGATGCCGGTACGCCCGGTATCTCCGACCCCGGCTTCTCTTTGGTACACCGCGCCATCCAAGCCGACATCCCTTTCACCATGATTCCCGGTCCTACCGGCTTAATAATGGCATTGGTGCTGTCCGGCTTGCCGGTGCACAGTTTCACCTTCCGCGGATTCCCGCCGCGAAAATCGGGCAAGCGTCAGCGTTTTTTGGCGGTGGATGAACAATCGCCTCATACGCTGATTTTTTATGAAAGCCCCTATCGGCTTGAAGCATTTTTGCAAGATGCGCTCGCCGTTTATGGCGACCGTCAAGCCGCACTGGCAAACGATTTGACCAAACTGCACGAACGCATCTGGCGGGGTAAAATTTCAGAATTGATAGCCGAAGTGCAAACAAAAAAACCCCGCGGCGAGTATATCATACTCATCGCCGGGGTAAATGCGAAAGTCCCGCCGAAATAAGTTAAATTATGTCATTCCCGCCTGTGCCCTGCGGGTACGAAAGCGGGAATCCATATCTTTTTCTATGGATAACAGTTACGATAAATCTTCCATTTGAGTCAATGCTTCCCAGTCTTCATCCGTCAGTACCGCTTCTTCTCGTTTTACAATCTCAATTTCACCGAAACTCTCTTCCTGCGCCACATCAATCACTTGTCGTTTAATCAGTTCCAGCACGGCTAACAGGGTTACAATAACCTCTACTTTGGTGTTGCTGCCTGCCAGCAATTCGTTAAACCGCAGCCGCTGCGACAGCCGTAACTTTCGGCGAATGGTGTTAATTTGCCTGCCGATAGTAATCCGTTGGCGCGAAACCACCGTATCCACCGGCGGCGAATCCGGCTTTACTGCCAGCGCATGCCGCACCGCCGTCAGCAAATCGCCGATGGTCACATCGCCCATATCAAGTTTCGGCTCAATTTTGGGTGGCGGCGCGATGCGCACATAACTGCGCCCCCCGCTGTTTTGAATTTCTCCCAACGACTGCGCCAACTTTTTGAACCGCTTGTAATCTTGCAATTGGCGCACCAAATCATCCGCATCCCCTTCTTCATCCTCATCCAAAATGCCGGGCGGCGGCTTGGGCAGCAACACTTGTGATTTTATCAAAATCAGTTTTGCCGCTACCACCAAAAAATCCGCCAATTCATCGGCATTGATATTTGGCATCGCGTTGATATGCGCCAAATACTGGTCGGTTACTTTTGCCAATGAAATTTGGGTGATTTCCAAATCTTCCTGCTCAATCAGCGATAGCAGCAAGTCCATCGGACCGAAAAAATCGGGCAAATCAACCAGATATGATTCCGTATTTTCTTCCAAAGCGCTGAAACTCACGATGATGCTCCCTGAAATGTTAAAAATCGGCGACCGGTGCGCGCCATATTATCCAGCAGCGCCCGAATTGCCAGCGATGAATTGCCCGCCACCCGTTCGACATTGCAGCCGGCAGCGCGAAGTTGCTGCTCGGTGGCATCAGAAACGGTACTGCCCACAATGGTAACATACCGCGCTTGCCGCGCCTGTGACACCGCCGTGCCGACGCTCGGTTGAAATTTGGCGATATAATTGGTTGCCAGCGAGCGGTCGGCGGCGGAACCGAGCAACAGGTAATGGAAAATTGTTTTGTCGGCGGTCGGCGGCGACGGTTGCGCCGGTGTGGTATCTGTTGCCGGCGCGGATGGTTGTGCCGTGCCGCTCAACCGGCGGTTAACCGCCTGTTGCAGCGAATCCTGCCATCGGCTGCCGCTGTCCCACTGCGTGCCGGGGCACGGCGTGCTGGCAATGGCTTTGTGTCCCACCATCGCCCCGATGGATAAATTCAGGGTGCGCAGCAGCCACGCAATCAAATGTCCGCCCCGGTCAATCTGCTGTGCCGTGGGGGCGGTGGTATTAAAATTCCCCGCAAAACTGACCCCCACACTTTCGTGATTTTGGTCGCCCGCGTGTTGCGATACCGTTGTCAATTCGTTGGTTTGCTGAATGGTGCCGTCGGGCAATACCAAAAAATGAAATCCAATACCCGCCCAATTGTTTTTCTGAACCCGAAATTCGGCGATTTGCTGCGCGGTGATGGTCGGCGGCACGCCGGTGTGATGCACCACCACCAGTTTGATGTCGCTGACGGCGCGGGTGGGATATTTTATGGTGGGGTGATGCGGCAACTGCGCCACAATATTTTCAATGGTGGGGGGCGGCACGGTTGGGGCGGTGGATACCGGCGGGGTGACGGGGGTACTTGCGCCGGTATTGCCCGCCATTTGCCGCGCGACAGCCAATTGAAATTCCAATTCGGCAATGCGTTCTTTCAGGTCGGCAATCGTTTCGCTGTCGGTGGGGGACGGCGCGGGCGGTTGATTGCGCAGGCGCGCCAATTCCGCTTCCAGCACGGCAATTTTCTGTTGGGCAATTTGGTTGGCGGTCAGGGCATCTGCCAACTGTTGCGCCAATTTTGCCAACGTCTCGCCATCGGCGGGCGACGGTTGCGCCGGGGCGGGCGTTTCGCCGGAGGGTGCGGTGCGCAATTGATAAATTTGCGACATCAGCATATTTTTCCAGTTTTGACCGTCCGTCCATTGTTTGCCGGGGCTTTCGGTGGCAATCAATTCTTTTGCGCCCACAATATTTGCCGGTGGAATGTTAAATTCCAGCATCAATGTGGCGCACAAAATACTGCCTGCTCGCAATTGTGCATTGGTTGGAATGGCGGCGGTGAAATTCCCCGCAAAAGCAATGGCAATACTGTTGGCGCTGTGTCCGGGCGTGTGGTCGGTTTGCACCGTGACCGGATTGGTTTGAAAAACCGTGCCGTCGGCGGCGATAAAATAATGGTAGGTAATGCCCGGTTTGTGTTGCTGCGATACCTGCACTTGCGCGATGCGTTCCGGTCCTACTTTTTCCGAAATGGCGGTGTGATGGATGACAATTTGGTTGATGACGCTGCGGGCGCGGGTGGGATACCGGTCGGTGGCGCTGTGCGGCAGCGATGCGGCGATATTTTTAACGGTCAGCGGCGGCAGCGAATAATTGCCGCCGATGGTTGTGCCGCCGGACGGAACCGTCCACACGGGCGTGCTTGCTTGTGCCGGAACCAGCGGCGGGCGCGACATTTTGCCCGTTTTTTCCACCACCGGTTTGATGCGTCCGCTTTCGCTGCGCCACGCAAAAAAATCCCACGTCGGGTCGGGCGAAGACTGAATGAAAAAACTGGCGGAATTGATGTACGGATAGCGAAACAATGTTTGATAGTATTCCGTAAATTGTGTCGCCAGTTCCGCTTCGGAAATGGGAATGGGCGGTTCGGCTTGGATGTTTGAATTGCCGCACTCGGTAATTTCGATGATTTTCTGCGGAAATTCATCGTGGTAATATTTAAAACGCAAGCCCCACGCATCATTCAAGTGATTGCGTTCCTGCCCCGGCGGGGTTTGCCAATAACAGTGAACCCCCAGCCAATCGGCTTGCTCGATGGCGGGGCGGCAAATTTTTATCCATTCCAAATCTCGGTGGGGAATTGCCAACCCCGGAAAACCGAATTGCGCCCACGGCGCACTCTTTTTCAAAAGCGAATAAACTTCCAAAAACCAGCGGTTAAAATCCTGCGCGAAATGGTCTTCCTGTCCCCAGCCTTCGTATCGTTTATGGTGATTGGGTTCGTTGTGGATTTCAAATTTGCTGCAAAACGGCTGCAAACGGCGGATGACGGGCAATTGCCGCGCCACGAAATCTTGCGGGGTGGGGTGTTTGCCCACGCCGAAAGTATCGCCGTCGTACAACCGGGTGTTAAATTCGATGTC
>CAYPNZ010000321.1:1231-4095 GCA_964411845.1 uncultured Anaerolineaceae bacterium | reverse complement strand
CACGGATTGTTGGGATTGGCGCAGATTTTTAAATTCTTTTCAAGAAAATCTGTGGAAATTCGTTTAATCTCGGCATCTGTGTTCTATTAGACCTCTTGCAAAAGTATGTCATTCCGGAATTTTCCGCAGGAAAATATCCGGAATCCATAAAATTTGTATGGATTCCCGCGAAAGCGGGAATGACATTGGCATAATTTTGCAAAAATAGCCTGTTCCGGTCAAGGAATTATTTTCCGGTGTTACTTTTGCAAGGGGTCAAATAATTTTTCATTATTCATTGTTCACTGTTCATTAAAAATTGTTTTCGCGGTTTCTTTGCCCTGCCGGATGCAATCGGGGATGCCCACGCCGCGAAAGGCACTGCCGGTAAAATACACGCCGGGTAAAGTTTCGGCGGCGATGCGCTCGATTTCATCCACGCGCTCCATGTGCCCTAAATCGTATTGCGCGTTTGATTTGTGCCAGCGGTAAATTTCGGCGCGGGTTGGTTTGGCGGTAATGCCCATCAACCGCCGCAATTCATCGCGCACCAGCGCCAGCAATTCGCTGTCGGGCAGGTCAACCAGTTCCTCATGTTTGTACCCGCCGACAAAAACGCGCAGCAAAACTTGGTCAGCCGGGGCACGGTGGTCAAATTTGGTGGAAACCCAAGTGCATGCCATCAGTTTGCAGTCTTCACTTTTGGGCACGACAAACCCAAAGCCGTCGAGCGGGTGTTCAATTTCGGCGCGGTTGAATGCCAGCGAAACGGTGGCGGTGGACAGATAGCGGATTTGGCGCAATTGTGCCGCCAATTCCGCCGAATGCCTTTCCACCAATTTGGCGGCGACGGGCGCCGGTGCGGCAATAACCACTCGGTCGGCGTGGCGCACCAACCCGTTGGATAATTCCACGGCGTACCGTCCGTCATCGGTGTGTGCCAGCGACTCGACCCGCACGCCGGAAATCAATTCGCCGGTTAAATTGTCCACCAGCGTATCCACCAATTCCGTTAACCCGCCGCGCAGGGTCATAAAGAGCGGCAGTTTCGGCGGCGAATTGCCGTTTTTCGCCGCTTGCGCCCGCGCTTTCATCTGGCTCAACATCCCTTTGATGAGACTGCCGTATTTTTTCTCCATCGCAATAAAACGGGGAAAGGTGCTTTTCAGGCTCAACCGCATCGGGTCGGCGACATAAATGCCCGCCATCAGCGGCTCGGCAATTTTGTCGAGCGCCTCTTTTCCCAGCCGCCGGGTAATGAAATCGGATAAACTTTCGTCGGCATCGTCTTTTTTCGGGGGGATGAACAAATCCATGCCCATCCGCAGTTTGCCCAATGGTGAAATGAGCGGCGACAGCGCGAAGGGCATAAAACGGGTGGGCACGATGAGCATCACCCCGTCGGGCAGGGGGCGCAGTTTGCCTTTGTGGACGACATAGGTTTTGCGGCGGTCGTCGTTTGTGCCGATGAGCCGGTCTTTCAACCCCAACTCAACGGCGAGTTGGTATGCCCACGGTTTTTGGCTGATGAATGAATCGGGTCCGCCTTCGATGACAAAGCCGGCATCGGCGTTGGTGACAATTTTCCCGCCGAAACGCGGATTTTTTTCCACCAGTGTGTAAGTGATTTTTTGGTTGTTTGCGGCGGCGTATTTTTGCAGATAGTGCGCGGTTGCCAGTCCGGCAATCCCGCCGCCGATGATTATGATATGGGGCATGTTAGTTCCGGGTTTCAGGTTTCAGGTTTCAAGTTCAAAGTTTCAAGGTTTCAAGTTGCAGGGTTGCAGGGTTGCAGTGGATAGGTTTCAAGTTCAAGGTTCAAGGTTCAAAGTTTCAAGTCCAAAGTTTCGGGTCACGCATCACGCATCACGCAATACGTTTTACGCATCACGCAATACGTTTTACGTTTCAAGTCCAAAGTTTCGGGTCACGCCTCACGCTCACGTATCACGTATCACGCAATACGTTTTACGCAATACGCCTCACGTTTCACGCCTCACGAACTATTTGCGCTGCCATTTCCCGAATCATTGTCACAAATGCCGGGTGCGTGCCGACGGTTTTGGCGCGAGCCATCGTCATGCCGTGCGCATCGGCTTTGGCTTTGGCTTCCGTGTCGAGGTCGTACATCACTTCGATGTGGTCGGAAATGAAACCAATCGGCGCGATGACCACATTTTTCACACCTTTTGCCGCCAGCGATTCCAAATGGTCGCCGATGTCCGGTTCGAGCCACGGTTGACGCGGGTTGCCGCTGCGGCTTTGGTACACCAGCCGCCAATTTTCGTTGCCCACCGCCCCGGCGATGGTTTGCGCCACGTGGGTCAGTTGCGCCACATACGGGCTGTTTTCCGCCATTTCGGTGGGGATGCTGTGCGCTGTAAAAGCGATGTGCGCGTCGGCGGGAAGTTGTGCCAGCGCCGCGCGGACGTGCTCAATGTTCGGTTCGATGAAACCGGCGCGGTCGAAAAAAACGGGTAACGGGGTAAATTGTATCGCTTCCGCACCGAGTTCGGTTTGGGCGCGGGCAAGTTCATCCAAATAAAGTTGGTAACTGACATACGAATCATACGCGGCGGTAATGAACACCAGCGCGTGCCGCACGCCGTCTGCCATCATTTGGCGCACCGTTTCTTTCACAAATGGATGCCAGTGGCGATTGCCAAAATAGATGGGTAAATTCAGCCCGTGCGCGGCAAAATCGCTTTCCAGCGCGGCAATCAGCGCGCGGTTTTGCTCGTTGATGAAACTGCGTCCGCCAAAAAGGTAATAGTGCTTGGCGACGGCTTCTATCCGTGCGCGGGGGGCGCGGTTGCCGACAATGCCTTCCAGAAAAGGAATGACGTCTTCCCGCTTTTCCGGTCCGCCGAAAGAAAAAAGAAGCA
>CAYPNZ010000321.1:0-1131 GCA_964411845.1 uncultured Anaerolineaceae bacterium | reverse complement strand
TATTCATGGACAAAATCTACCAGCGCGGCGACATTTTCCGGCGGGGTGTGCTGTAAAATGCCGTGCCCCAAATTGAAAATGAAGCCCGGATGTCCGCGCATTTGGTCAATGATGGCGGCGGCTTGTTTTTTCAGCACATCGGGCGGGGCAAAAAGCAGCACCGGGTCGAGATTACCCTGTATCGCCACCCCCGTGCCGAGGATTTCCCGCGCAGCGGACATCTCCATACGCCAATCCACGCCGATGACATCGCCGCCCGCCGCTTTGATGAGCGGCAGCATGCCGCCGGTGTTGGTGCCGAAATGAATCAGCGGCACACCGGCTTCTTTGGCGCGGGCGATGGCTTTTCGGCTGTGGGGCAGCACATATTCCCGGTAATCGGCGGGCGACAGCGCGCCCACCCAACTGTCGAAGAGTTGCAGCACTTGCGCGCCCGCTTCAGCCTGTGCGAAAAGGTATTCGCCCACCAGTGTGGCAAGTTTGTCCAGCAGCGCATGCCACGCGGCGGGGTCGCGGTACATCAGGCTTTTGGCGCGAATGAAATTGCGCGATGAGCCGCCTTCGATGGCGTAACTTGCCAGCGTGAACGGCGCGCCGGAAAAACCGATGAGCGGAATGCGCTCCGCCAATTCCCGGCGGGTGAGCGCAATTGCTTTCAGGGTGAATGCCAAACTTTCGCGCGGGTCGGGTTGCGCCAGCGCGGCAATATCGGCGGCAGTGCGGATGGGGTTGTGGATGACGGGACCTTCTCCTTTTTCAAAGGTCAGTTTCAGCCCCATGCCTTCCAGCGGCGGCAGAATGTCGGCAAAAATGATGGCGGCATCCAAATCGAAAGCGTTCACCGGTTGCAGGGTCACTTCCACCGCCAGTTCCGGCGTTTTTATCATTTCCAGAATGGAATATTTTTTGCGCAGGGCGCGATATGCGGGCATATATCGCCCCGCCTGCCGCATCAGCCAAATCGGCACGGCATCGGTGGGGCGTTGGTGGCATGCATCGAGAAATCGTGTATTCATAAAATGGGTTCCATGTTTGATTTTCACCACAGAGAAATAGAGGCGCAGAGTTTTTTATTTTTCTCTGTGACTCTGTGGTGAGTAAATTACTTCCACAAAGCCAATGTTTCTTCCG
>CAYPNZ010000320.1:0-4102 GCA_964411845.1 uncultured Anaerolineaceae bacterium | reverse complement strand
GATGGGCAGTTCGATGATGGGTAACGGCGGCTTTTTCTGGAGCGGTCTGTTCAAGCCCGACCCCATTACTTTGAATGATGCGACAGCCGCTGTGGAAACCTACATTACCGGCTTGAATGATGACAACTTGAAAGTGGGCGAAGTGATGGTTTTCGATAATCACGCCTATGCCGAGATTGTCGAAAAAGACAGTGGTATCGGCGCGATGGAAGTGTTGATAGACCCTGTTACCGGTTCGATTTCCCCGGAGCCGGGCGCAAATATGATGTGGAACCAAAAATACGGGATGATGGCAGGCTTCGGCGGTATGATGGGCGGTTTTGATGCCGGTTCGATGATGGATGGCGAAACATTCGCCCCGGCAGATGTTTCCGGTGATATGCCGGTCAGCGCGGCTGATGCCGTGAAAATCGCGCAAGCATATTTGGACAATTATGTACCCGGCAACTTGACGGTTGAAGACAACGCCGACCCCTTTTACGGCTACTACACCATCCACGTGCTGCGCGACGGCAAAACCGCCGGTATGCTCAGTGTGAACGGTTACACCCGACAGGTTTTACTGCACACATGGCACGGCGATTTCATCGAGATGAGTGAAGAATAGATATATCAAATTACGGGGCGGAATTTTCCGCCCCACCAAAAACAAATTCAACATTGGAGAAAAAAATGAGTTCATACAGTTATAAATTAGTGGTCAACCTGCCCTTTGACGGGGCAATCGAACAATTAACCGCCGCATTGAAAACCGAAGGGTTCGGCATTTTAACCAGCATTGATATGAAAGCGGTGCTCAAAGAAAAATTGGACGTTGATTTCCGGCGGTATACCATTTTGGGCGCGTGTAACCCCCCGTTGGCGCATCAGGCGTTGCAAATTGAGCAGGAAGTTGGCTTGCTGCTGCCGTGTCACATTGTGGTATATGAAAACGATGAAAATTCAACAACCATTGCCATCGCCGACCCGCTGGTGATATTGGATGTGGCGGATAATCGCCGGCTGGCACCGTTAGCCGCCGAAGTCGCTGCACGATTGCGGCGAGTGGTGGATGTGTTACAGCAGTTCGGCGAAAAATAGCACGGGATACCCCGTTTGAATGTGGCGGCGGAACATCGTTCCGTCGCCACACATTAATATGACTCTACTGAAAAAAGGGGTTCAAATTAAACCACAGAGGCACAGAGGTACAGAGAAAAATAAGGTTTGAGCGCCAAAAATTTGAGGGCACATACAAATTCTCCGATGAATTTAATCTTTTTCTCAAAAACATTCAAAACTCCGTGTCTCTGTGCCTCTGTGGTGAAAAAACAACCTTTTTTTCAGGCGAGTCTTAATATCGAAAGGAAAAACAAAAATGAACAAACGTATTTTTACACTTATGGCACTGTTAACGTTAACCGCAATTGTCAGCGTGGCGTGCGCAACCGGTGCTGCCCCCGCTGCCCCCGTCGCAGAGAAAACCGACACCGATACTGTTGATTTGCTGAGTTTGCCGAAGAACAATCAAGGCTACCGGCAAGCCTCTGCCGAGCAGTTGGCATCGGCGCTGAAAGCCAAAAATTTCACACTGGTGAACGTCCACATCCCCTATGCCGGAGAAATTCCGCAAACGGACGCGCTGGTTCCTTTTAACGACATTCAAAATAATTTGGCACAATTGCCCGCCGACAAAAATGCGCCGGTGGTGGTATATTGCCGCAGTGGCAGTATGAGCGCCGCCGCATCAAAAACGCTGGTAGGTTTGGGTTACACCAATATTATTGATATTTCCGGCGGTATGAACGCCTGGCAAAAAATGGGCGGGACGCTGGTTAACCGGTAGGTGAAAAATGCACAATCGTCGAGGCGTGCTGGCAGCCGTTATTGTGGTGGGTATTGTTGCCATTGCATATTTATCCGTGTCTATTTACGAGCAGGCACAACAACTGTTCCCCGAAATATCGGGGGTGGAAAATCCCGCTGAACCTGTGGCGCGGCGCATACCCACGCCCACATCTGCCACAACGGTCATCGCCGATGACGCATACAGTGCCGGGCAAAAACTGTTCGCCGAAAATTGCACGGCGTGTCACGGTGTCAGCGGCGAAGGTTCGCCGATTGCACCGGCATTGAATGCCCCGGAAGTGCGTCAAATGGACAGCGAAACATTGCAAAACATCATCACTTTTGGGCGTCCCGGCACGGCGATGCCCGCATGGGGCACAAAAGCCGGCGGCTCGTTAAGCGCCGAGCAAATCGGTGAACTGGTTTCGCTGATTCGTGCCGGGGCATGGTCGTCGCCTCCGCCGTCCACTGCGGATGCTGAAAAATTTAATGGCATTCCGCCGCAAGCGGTTTCGCTCTATTCGCAGAATTGTGCCACATGTCATGGCGCAACCGGCGAGGGTTCCGGTATTGCCCCGCCGCTGAACAGCCCCGCACTTCGAGCGCGAATGACCACCGCTGCGCTGGAAGCCACCATCCGCAACGGGCGACCCGGCACGCGGATGCCCGCGTGGGGCGGTATTCTTCGGCAGGATGATATTGCCGCGCTGGCAACACTCATTCGCCATTGGGATAGTTTAACGCCCGACCAGTTGCAGCAGATGACGCAATCGGCGCCAAACCGCTTTGGCGGCATGATGGGCGGACGCGGTATGATGGGGGGCGGCATGATGGGTGGACGCGGTATGATGGGACGATAACCGGAAGGTTGGTTGGTATGGAAATAACCGAATATCACATTCGCACGTGGTATGGCAGTACCGGACGCATCGAACTGCATGGCAGATTTTGGCATCTGGCAGGGTTGGGGAAGGTAGAAATTCCCCACCCGCCGGTGGTCAATTTGCTCATTCGGCACGGATTGCCCGCCGAATCGCAGCGCGAGCTTTCTTTTCTGCACGAATTTGGACATTTGCAAACGCTGCCGCCGGCAATTTTGGCAACATTTCTGCTGCTGAAACGGGCAAAACAAACCGGGCGACTGAAATGGTCGCAGGCTGTGTGGCTGTGGGCGGAACACCATGCCCTGTGGGAAATGATGGCGGAAGGTTACGTGATGTGGCGGCTCGGCAAGCAATACAACCGGTTATATCGCGGGCGATTGCACGCCGGGCTGGCATTGTTTTGGTTGGGAACCATCGCACTGGTGGTGCGGGGATTAAGATTAAAGAATAATTAGTATCACAAAATTGATAAAAATTTTAATCTCGGTTTAAACATCGTTTGATACAGTGATTCACACAGTTAACAAAAAGTGAGGTGCTGTATGAAAAAAATTCGGTCATCCGAGATTACCCCGGAACAAATTTACCTGTCGCGGCGACGTTTTATGGTCGGCGTGGGGGCGCTGGCGGCAAGCGCAATTATTGCCGGATGCGGCATTCAGCCGAAATCAACCACGGCGGCAATTGCCCCCACCGCCACATCGCTGCCACCCGCCGACCCCACTGCGGGCGCAACCGCCGCCGCGGGGATGCCGGCTGCATCGCCCACAGCGGTTCCCCCCACCGCCACCCCGTCGGCGCCGTTTGCATCTGCCGCTACCGATGAACTCGGCGGCAAATTAACGCCGTTTGACAGTGTGGTCAACTACAATAACTTTTATGAATTCACCACCAAAAAAGAAAAAGTGGCGGAACTTGCCCAAAATTGGAAAACCGAACCGTGGAAAGTGGAAGTCGGCGGGCTGGTGCGCAACCCCAAAACGTATGATATTGACGACCTCCGCCAAAAATTTACCCAGCAGGAACGCATCTACCGCTTGCGCTGCGTGGAAGCGTGGAGTATGGTCATCCCGTGGATGGGTTTCCCACTGGCGGAATTGCTGAAAGAGGTGGAACCTACCGCCGACGCGAAATATGTCCGTTTTGAAGCGATTTACGACCCGCAAAACTTGCCGGGGCAAAGCAGCCCGTGGTATCAGTGGCCCTATATCGAAGGGTTGCGGATTGATGAAGCCATGAACGACCTGACCATTTTGGCAACCGGGCTGTACGGCAAAAATTTGCTGCCGCAAAGCGGCGCACCCGTGCGATTGGTTGTGCCGTGGAAATACGGCTTCAAAAGCATCAAATCCATTGTAAAAATTGACTTGGTAGACACCATGCCTGTATCA
>CAYPNZ010000319.1:0-4104 GCA_964411845.1 uncultured Anaerolineaceae bacterium | reverse complement strand
GAAGTCAAACTTTGAACTTTGAACTTTGAACCTTGAACCTGAAACTTTAGACTTTGGACTTTGGACTTTGGACTTTGGACATTAAACCTTGAACTTCAAACATGCAATCCTGCCTGAAATTTGCGCCGCCCACGATGTGCGGCATTTTATCATCTCGCCCGGCTCGCGCTCGGCGCCGCTGACGATTGCGCTGGCACGCCACGCCGACATTTCCGTGCGCATGGTGGTAGACGAGCGCGCCGCGGCATTCATCGCGCTGGGTATGGCGCAGCAACTGCGCGCGCCGGTCGGGTTGGTCTGCACCAGCGGCACGGCGGCGCTCAACTTTGCCCCCGCCATCGCCGAGGCATTTTACCAGCGCATCCCGCTGCTCATCCTCACCGCCGACCGTCCGCCGGAATGGATTGACCAGCAGGACGGGCAAACGCTCCACCAGCAAAATTTATATGCCCCCCACAGCCGCGGCGAGTTTGAATTGCCGGTAGACACAACACACCCCGATGCCGCCCGTCACGCCGAGCGCATCCTGTCGGAAGCGATTCTGCGCACCCAAACCCCCGTGCCGGGACCGGTACACATCAACGTGCCCCTGCGCGAACCGCTGTACCCCGCCCCGGGCGAACGCCCCCCACCCGCGCCGCACCCGGCGGTTATCCGGCTTTCGCCCGCGCAAAAAACCATCGCCCCCGCCGAAATGGATTCGCTGCGACAGATGTGGCAAACGGCGCAAAAAAAAATGGTAGTGGCGGGACTGCATCCCCCTGCCGGCGAAACGGCTGCCGTCCTGCGCGCCCTGTCCACCGACCCGACAGTGGCAGTGGTGGCGGACATCACCGCCAACGTGCCGCCCGACGCCGTCACCGCCCCGCACGCCGATATAATTTTCAGCGGGAAAAACGTGCCCGCCCCCGATTTGGTGGTCAGTTTTGGCGGAGCGGTCGTTTCCAAAAGTTTGAAACTGTTTCTGCGCCGCCGGCGTCCTGCCGAACATTGGCACATTGACCCCGCCGCGCAGCCGGTGGACACCTTTCAATCGCTGACGCGGGTCATCGCCGCCGATGCCGCCCCGTTTCTGCACGCGCTGGCGGAACACCCCGCCCCCGACGGCAATTATCGGGCACAGTGGCAAGCGGCGGAACAGCGCGCCGTCGTGGCGCTGGAAAATTTTTTGGCGCAAGCGGACTTCGGAGAATTTACCGCCGTGCAATCGGTGCTGGCACAGTTGCCCGCCGGGGCGAATCTGCATTTGGGCAACAGTATGCCCGTTCGTTATGCGAATTACCTTACCCTGCCCCGCGCCGATGTGTCGGTAAACGCCAATCGCGGCGTCAGCGGCATTGACGGCTGCACCGGCACGGCGGTCGGCGCGGCGCTGGCGACGGGTCGCCCCACGGTGCTCATCTCCGGCGATTTGGCATTTTTTTATGACCGCAACAGTTTGTGGCACGCCCATTTGCCGCAAAACTTGCGGATTGTGGTGCTCAACAACGGCGGCGGCGGCATTTTCAAACTGATTGACGGACCATCCAACCTGCCCCCCGCCGAGTTGGAAACGTACTTTTTCACCCCGCACCGGTTGCGCGCGCACAACACCGCCGCCGATTTCGGGCTGGCGTACTTTTCCGCCGATTCCGCATCGGCATTGACAAATATTCTGCCGCAATTCTTCGCCGCCGACACCGGCACGGCAATTCTGGAAATTTTCACCAACAGTGACGTGAATGCAGAAATATTCAAACTGTTCAAAAATTTCATTCGTATTGCGTGAAACGTGAAAACGTGAATCACGCATCACGTTTCACGCATCACGTTTCACGCATCACGCATCAGGAGGATTTTATGCAACTGAAAAACCCGTGGAAACCCATCAAAGAATATCAGGAAATCAAATTCGAGTTTTTCGACGGCATTGCCCGCATCAGCATCAACCGCCCCGAAAAACACAACGCTTTCACCCCGTTGACAGTGGAAGAGATGATTGACGCGATGACCATTTGCCGCAACGACACCGACATTCAGGTGATTGTATTTATGGGCGAAGGCGGACGCGCCTTTTGCGCCGGCGGCGACCAAAGTGTGCGCGGGCACGGCGGGTATGTCGGCACCGACCAAGTGCCCCGGCTGAACGTGCTCGACCTGCAAAAAATGATTCGCTCCATCCCGAAGGTGGTCATCGCCGCGGTGGCGGGCTGGGCAATCGGCGGCGGGCACGTGCTGCACGTGGTTTGCGATTTGACCATCGCCGCGGAAAACGCCCGCTTCGGGCAGACGGGTCCGAAAGTGGGCAGTTTCGACGGCGGTTTCGGCGCAAGTTATCTGGCGCGCATCGTCGGGCAGAAAAAGGCGCGCGAAATCTGGTATCTGTGCGACCAATATGACGCGCAGGAAGCTCTGCAAATGGGGCTGGTCAACACGGTTGTGCCGCTGGATAAACTGGAAGACACGGTGGTTGAGTGGGCGCGCAAAATTATGAAACGCAGCCCGCTCGCCATTCGGATGCTGAAATCCGCCTTCAACGCCGAACTCGACGGACAGGCGGGGATTCAGGAACTCGCCGGAAACGCCACTCTGCTCTACTACCTTTCCGACGAGGCAAAAGAGGGCAAAAACGCCTTCCTCGAAAAACGCGACCCGGACTTCTCCAAGTTTCCGAAGTTTCCGTAAAAGATGTTTCGAGTTTCCGGTTTGAGGTTTCAGGTTTATGGCAACATTTAAGTCATTTGAAGATATTGAAGCATGGCAAATGGCGCGAAGTCTGACTCGTGAAATCTATGCGCTCACTGCGTCCGGTGCGTTCACCAAAGATTTTGGTCTGCGTAACCAGATCCGGCGTGCCAGCGTGTCTATCCTGTCCAACATCGCAGAAGGATTTGAACGTGATGGCGCGAAAGAATTTGCTCAATTTCTGTCGCTGGCAAAAGGTTCTGCGGGCGAAGTTCGCGCTCAACTCTATGTAGCGCTCGACCAAAATTACATTGACCGCCCTACATTCGACCGATTGCAAACAGCGCTGCACACCATCAGCCGTAAATTGGGTGGGTTGATGAAATATCTGCGCCAAACACCGTACAATGGAACAAAGTACAAATAAACCTGAAACAAAAAACGCGAAACGAAAGATGCGCCCAAAATTTAACGCATCTTTCACCCCTCACACCCTGCGCTTCCGAACGCCCGCCGGAACGAGCCGCGGGGTGTTGCGCGAAAAGACCGTCTATTTTCTGCGCCTGCACGCCGACGGACGCACCGGCACGGGCGAATGCGCCCCATGGCGCGGATTGAGCCTCGACGCGACCCCCGAATTTGAAACCCGGCTCGCGGCGGTGTGCCGCCGCATTTCCGCGGGCGAACACCCCGCCAATATCCGCCTGCCCCGGCTGCCCGCGCTGCAATTCGGGCTGGAAATAGCGTGGCTCGACTGGACGCATGGCGGCACGGGTATCCTGTTCGATACCCCGTTCACCCGCGGGGAAACCCGTCTGCCCACCCACGGGCTGATTTGGATGGATTCAGCGGACGGATTGCGCCGTCAAATTGAGGCGAAAATCGCCGCCGGATTCACGGTCATCAAAATGAAAATCGGCGCGATTGATTTTGCCGATGAGTGCGCGGTGCTGGCGGACATCCGCCGCGCTCACCCCGCCGACCGCATCGCTCTGCGGCTGGATGCCAACGGCGCATTTTCACCCGCCGATGCGCCCGCCAAACTGGCAACGCTGGCGCAATTCGGCATCGAATTTCTGGAACAGCCCATCAAACCGGGGCAGTGGCGGGCAATGGTACAACTCTGCGCCGATTCGCCCATCCCTATTGCGCTGGATGAAGAACTCATCGGGCATAATACCCCCGCCGACCGCCGCCGGCTGCTGGATGCTATCCGCCCGCAGGGAATTGTGCTGAAACCAGCGCTGCTGGGCGGGTTCGCCGCATGTGACGACTGGATTGCCGCCGCCACCGAGCGCGGTATCCGCTGGTGGGCAAACTCCGCGCTGGAGTCGAATGTCGGGTTGAGCGCCATCTGCCAGTGGGTCAGCGCCCGCGCCCCCGACCGCGTGCACGGGCTCGGCACGGGGAAACTGTATGAAAATAACGTCGCCGGACGGG
>CAYPNZ010000318.1:0-4117 GCA_964411845.1 uncultured Anaerolineaceae bacterium | reverse complement strand
TCCACCGGTCTCACGTGAATGCCCTGCGCCCGCAGATAGTCTTTCACGGCGGCGATGGTGAGTTCGTTGAAATGGAACAGGCTGGCGGCGAGGGCGGCGCTGGCGTGCCCCTCGGTGAAGGCGGCGGCAAAATGTTCGAGCGCGCCCGCCCCGCCCGAGGCAATCACCGGGATGGAAACGGCATCCGCCACGGCGCGGGTCAGTGCCACATCGAAGCCCGCTTTTGTGCCGTCGGCATCCATACTGGTGAGCAAAATTTCGCCCGCGCCGCGCGCTTCGCATTCCCGCGCCCATTCGACGGCATCAATACCGGTGCGCTTTCTGCCGCCGTGGGTGGTAATTTCCCACGCCGGAGAAGCGGTATCCAACCGCCGCCGGGCATCAATCGCCACCACAATGGCGTTGCTGCCAAAGGCTTTTGCCCCCTCGGTGATGACTGCCGGGCGTTTGACCGCCGCCGTGTTCAGGCTGATTTTGTCCGCGCCGGTGGAAATGATGGCGTGCATATCGTCTACCGTGCGGATGCCGCCCCCCACCGTGAACGGAATGAACACCGATTCGGCGACGCGGCGCGCCATTTCCAGCGTCAGCCCGCGCCCTTCGTGCGAAGCGTTGATGTCCAGAAAAACCAACTCGTCTGCGCCGGCATCACTGTACACCCGCGCCTGTTCCACCGGGTCGCCCGCGTCGCGCAGGTTGATAAAGTTGATGCCTTTTACCACACGTCCGTTTTTTACATCTAAACAGGGAATAATTCGTTTTGCTAGCATTAGTTTGGTTTCGAGTTTCGAGTTTCGAGTTTTGGGTTTTGGGTTTTGGGTTTCGAGTCTGATTTTGGACTTTGGACTTGAAACTTAAAACCTTGAACCTGAAACTTTGAACCTTGAACCTGAAACTAAATGAGTCCTTTCGCTCGGGCAAACAGCACCCCCAGCATCAGCGAGCCGTCGGGCGTGCCGTTGTTCAATACCAAATCCAAAACCTCGGCGACGGGCATTGCCACCACTTCGACATCTTCGTGCTCGTCGAGTTTTTGCGCGCCGACACGCTGCAAATTTTTGGCGAAAAACAGGTGTCCGCCGGTGGTGATGCCGCCGGGAAATTGATTGTAAAAGGTTAAGTGCTCGATGTGCCCGGCGCGATAGCCGGTTTCTTCTTCCAACTCGCGCGCCGCCGCGGCGATGAACGGTTCATCACCATCAACCCGACCGGCGGGCAGGTCGAAAATGACGGCTTTTACGCCGTGCCGGTATTGGCGTGTCAGCAAAATTTTGCCGTCATCCGTCAGCGCCACCACTGCCACGGCGTGCCGTCCGCCGTCCACCAGATAGTGGCGATAGGTGCGCCCGTCATCGGGGTGGACGAGGGTATCTTCGATGACTTTCAGAAACGGATGGTCGAGCAGATAGCGGCTGGATGCGATTTTCCACGGTTTCGGCGTGCTCATTCGTGCAATACCGCCAGCGCTTCGGGCAGGGTGAAGGCGCCGCTGTACAGTGCTTTGCCGATGATGAGCCCTTCGATGTTCCCGTCTGCGGAATTTGCCCAGCGAACATCGTTCAGGCTGGCAACACCGCCGGAGATGATAACTTTCAGCCCGGTTTTTTCCGCCAATTCCAAACTGGCGGGCAGGTTGATGCCGGTCAGTGCGCCGTCGCGGCTGATGTCGGTATGCACCACGTGGGTGATGCCCATTGAGCGGATTTCTTTGCCGAATTCGATGGCAGACACATCGGCGGTTTTTTGCCAGCCGTGGGTGGCAACTTTGCCATCGCGGGCATCAATACCCACCAAAATTTGTTCCGCCCCAAACCAACCGAGCACGTCGGGCAGTTGGCGCGTCCGTTCCACGGCAAATGTGCCGAGCACAACCCGCGTCACGCCCATATTCAGCACATATTCAATATCGGCGAAGGTACGCAGTCCGCCCCCCACCTGCACGGGGATGTCTACACTGTCGACAATGGCTTGAATCGCATCGTCGGTGCTGGTATCGCCGCCGGGGTCATCGAATGCGCCATCCAAATTGACGACGTGCAGCCACTGCGCGCCCTGCTCTTGATATTGCATCGCCACTTCCGCGGGGTCATCGCTGTACACCGTTTCGGTGTCGGGGTTGCCGTGCAGCAGCCGCACGCATTTACCGTGTCGAATGTCAATTGCCGGAAATAGAATCATGATGCCTCCCATGGTGTTTCGGGTTCAAAGTCTCGGGTTTAAAGTTCTACCCCGTGCTTTCACCGTTCACAATTTTCAAAAAATTTTGCAAAATTTGCAAGCCAACCTGCTGACTTTTTTCGGGATGGAACTGAATGCCGAAAATGTTGTCTTTTGCCACCGCGCTGACAAATTCGCCGTGATAATCGGTGCGGGCGATGATGTGCGCGGGGTTGTCGGGCACGCAGATGTACGAGTGGGCAAAATAGGCAAAACTGCCGGCTGCCACACCCGCCAGCAGCGGATGATTGCCCACCGGTTCGATTTGATTCCAGCCCATGTGCGGTACGGTCAACCCCGGCGGAAAACGGGTGACATGCCCCGGTATCAGCCCCAATCCGCGGTGAATGCCCATTTCGTCACTTTGGTCGAATAAAAGTTGCATACCGGCGCAAATGCCGAAAAACGGTTTGCCCGCCGCTGCCGCCCGCTGCAAAGGGGCTTCCAGCCCGCGCCGGCGCACGTTGCCGATGGCATCGCCGAAAGCGCCAACGCCGGGCAGTATTACCGCACCGGCGGCATCAATATCGGCGGGGGTATCGGTAATGGGAATATCCATCCCAATGGCGGCAAAGGCTTTTTGCACATTGCGGAAGTTTCCCACGCCGTAATCTACAATTACCGGAGTTGTTGTTTTCATAGGGTTATAATAGTGCAAAAATTGATGTGTGGCAAGGGTAGACGGGCGAACAATATATTCGCTGTTCGCTACTCGTCACTCGCTATTCGCTATTCGTCAATGCTTCCTTTGGTGCTGGGAATTTGCCCGCGCAGTTGCGGGTCAATTGCCACCGCCTGATTCAACGCGCGCGCCAACGCTTTGAATAGCGCCTCGGCGCGATGATGGTCATTCGCGCCCGCCAGCAATCGGGCGTGCAGGTTGATTTTCGCCGCGTGCGCCAAACTTTCAAAAAAATGGGGAATGAGCGCGGTTGCCATCTGCCCGATGGCGGGCGTGGAAAATTCGCCGTCGAACACAAAATAGCCCCGCCCGCCAATGTCCACCGCCGCCAGCGCCAACGATTCGTCCATCGGCACGATGGCGTGCCCCATGCGGGTGATGCCCCGTTTTTCGCCGAGCGCCTGCGCCAGCGCTTGCCCCAGCACGATGCCCGTATCTTCCACGGTGTGATGGGCATCAATGTGCAGGTCGCCGGTGGCGTGCACGGTCAGGTCGAACCGGGCATGGCGCGCCAGCGCATCGAGCATATGGTCGAAAAAACCGATGCCCGTTTGCACGTCTGCTTGCCCGCTGCCGTCCAGCGACAGCGTCACGGTGATGTCCGTCTCTTTCGTTTGACGATGGATGGTGGCGGTGCGATGGTTGGCGATTGGCGATTGGTTATTGGTCATAGGTCACCCGTTATTTATGAAACGTGATGCGTATTGCGTAAAACGTATTGCGTATTGCGTATTGCGTAAAACGTGAAACGTGAAACGTGAATTTTGCAACTTTGCAACCCTGTAACCCTGCAACTTTGAACTTTGAACCCGAAACCTGAAACCCGAAACTTTAGACTTTGGACTTTGGACTTTAAACCTTGAACCCGAAACCTGCAACGAATTCCCCCAATTCATCCGGCGATTCAAGCACTGCATCCGCCCCCAGCGATTCAAATTGCGCCCGCAGTGCGGCGGGGTCGGTGGCGGTTGCCAGCACGCCGATGGCGGCAAATTCGGCGGCGTTGGCGGCGCGAATGTCGTCGGGGGTGTCGCCGATGTAGGCGGGGTTTTTCGGTGCGGGCGAAAGTCGCTGCGCTGTTTCCTGCAAAATCCACGGGTCGGGTTTGCCGCGGGCGTTCGCCGCCACAACTTCATCGTGGGTGAGCATTGCCTGAAAATGGCGGTCAATGCCGAGACGCGCCAGCGGGCGATCCAGCGCGCCCTGCAACACACCATC
>CAYPNZ010000317.1:0-4124 GCA_964411845.1 uncultured Anaerolineaceae bacterium | reverse complement strand
CGCCAACGATTGGCCCTTCGGCTCGGCAATTTCGATGGTGCTGATGGTGCTGATGATGGTCGGCACGGTGGTGTATTTCCGCATTGCCGTTTCCGGCGATACCACTTCAACCGGAAAAGGAGGATAGAATGGTCGTTCCACCGTTGCGCACCGGCTCGCGCGCGATGCTCAAAAAAATAGGAAATTTCACCCTGTCAACCTATGCCATCCTCTTTTTCCTGTTTCTGTATGTGCCGATTATCATTTTGATAATCTTTTCATTCAACGATTCAAAATCGGTCTTTGTGTGGCAGGGGTTCACCCTGAAATGGTATGCCCGCGTTTTTCAGGATGAGCGGTTGCTGCTGGCGCTGCGAAACACGCTCATCATCTCGGTGGCTTCCACGGTCATCTCTACCGTTTTCGGCACGATGATTTCCGTGGCAATGGAACGCTGGGACTTCAAACTTAAACTGCCGTTCGATGCGCTTCTTTTTCTGCCCATCGTCATTCCCGATATTTCAATGGGGGTGATGCTCCTTGCCTTTTTCGGATTGATTGGCATCGCGCAGGGATTAACCACCGTGGTTATTGCACACGTGGCATTCAACATCTCGTTTGTGGCGGTCATCGTTCGCGCGCGGATGACGGCGCTCGACCCCCGGCTGGAAGAAGCCGCCCAAGATTTGGGGGCGAACGAGTGGCAAACTTTCTGGCGGGTCATCTTCCCCCTGTTGCTGCCCGGCATTTTGGGCGGCGCACTCACCGCATTCACCCTTTCGATGGATGATTATGTGATAACCTTTTTCACCTCGGGGAATGAATCGCTGTTATCGCTGTACATCTATTCACTGGTAAAAACCGGCGTTAAACCGAACATCAACGCTCTGTCGAGTTTGATGATACTCGTTTCGATGGGGCTGGTACTGCTGTCGCTGATATTACAGCGCAAAGGCGGCGGCGATAACGTCGGACTAATGTAAACCGAGCCGTAACGGCTCTCAATTTCATCATCTTTTTTAAGGAGGAAAGGCAATGAAAAAATTAGTGGCATTAAGTTTGATGGTGGTTATGCTGGTTTTGGCAGCCTGCGGAGGGCAGGCGGCAAAAACCGCTGAGCCGACCAAAGCGCCGGCACCCACCAAGGCAATGGAGCAACCCACCAAAGCCCCCGAACCGACCCAAGCGGCAGCCGAACCCACCCAACCGCCGGCGGAAACCGCCCCGGAGTATGCCGACACCCTGAATTTTTACAACTGGTCGGAATATATTGACCCGGAAATTTACGACCTTTTTGAAAAAGAATACGGCATCAAAGTGGTTGAAAGTACCTTTGGCAGCAACGAAGACTTGCTGGCAAAATTGCAGGGGGGCGCAACCGGTTTCGATGTTATTGTGCCGTCCGACTATATGGTTGCCACCATGATTGAACTCGATATGCTGGCACCCATCGACCACTCGAAACTGAAAAATTACAAAAACCTCGACCCGCTCTTCACCGACCCGCCCTACGACCCCGGCTTGAAATACTCTATCCCCTATATGTGGGGAACCACCGGCATCGGTTATGACAGCGCCTTTTTCGGCGACGAAGTGCCCGACAGTTGGTCATATCTGTTCGACCCGAAAATTGCCGAAAAATACGCCGACCAATATAGCCTGCTGAACGACAGCGCCGAAGTTTTTGCCGCCGCGCTGAAATATCTCGGTTACTCTGCCAACAGCACCGACCCCGACGAAATCAACGAAGCCAGGGATGTAATTTTAGCCGTAAAACCTTACGTCCACACCTTCGACAGCGAACAATTTGAAGACCTGCTCGCTTCCGGTGAAACCGTGATGGCACACGGCTGGAGCGGCGACATCTTTATGGGTATGGAAGACAATGAAGACATCGGTTATATCATCCCCAAAGAAGGCGGCGTGGTTTGGGCAGATACACTGGCTATTCCCAAAGAAGTTGCCAACGACCCGGTACGGTACAACACCGCCCTGCTGTGGATTGACTTTTTGAACCGCCCCGATATTGCCGCCAAAAATGTAGAATTCGTTTACTATGCCAGCCCCAACGCCGCCGCCAACGACCTGATTCCCGCCGAAATTCTGGAAGACCCCGGCATTTACCCGCCGTCGGACGTTATGGCTCGTATGGAATGGCTGAAACCGTTGGGCGACGCGCAAAAACTGCGCGACCGCGCGTGGACTGAAATTAAGAGCCAATAAAACCCAAAGGGGGCAGGCTTGTTCCTGCCCCCGCACCCAACGCCATCCGTGAAAAACCGCGAGTGACATGATGCTAATCCTCTTGTGCGACACCATCTTCCGCCCCCCATCTTTTGATGGTTGATTCCCGCTATCTTCCGTTGTTTTCACTTTTGCAACTCGACCGGTAAAAATACATTTCTCAAAAAGGAGAAAATAATGCGCGTACTAGCCTTGGGTGGCGCCGGTGCCGTTTGCCAAGAAGCCACCAAAGATTTAGCGGCATTCAGCGATTTCGATGAAATTGTGGTTGCCGATTACAACCTTGCCGCCGTGGAAAAACTCATCGCCGAAATTGGCGACCCCCGTTTAACCGCACTGAAATTCAACGCCGAAGATTACGACAGCATGCTGGCACTCTTTCCGCAATTTGATGTGGTGATGAACGGGCTTCCCTTCAAATACGATTTGGCGGTGAACACCGCCTGCGTTGAAACGGGTGTGAACGGACTGGATTTATCCAGCGAAGACCCCCAATTCGCCCTGCACGAAAAAGCGCTCGCCAAAGATATGATTTTTGTGCCCGGCGTGGGTGCAACCCCCGGCATTACCAATATGTGTGTGCGCCGCGCCACCGAGCAACTCGATGAAATCACCGAGGTGGAAATCTTTTTCGCCGCTTTCCGCAATCTTGCGCCGGGACCCGGTTTGCTTGCCACCACCCTGTGGGAATTCGTGCCCGGCGAATCAGACCGGCAGGATGTTTATTTTGAAGACGGACAATGGCACGCCACCCCGCCCCTTTCCGGCGGCATTGATGTGCAATTTCACGACCAAATCGGCACACAGCGCGTATATTACGTTCCCCACGACGAAGCCCAAACCTTGCCGCGCTCGTACCCTTCGTTGCGCCGAGCCGCTGTGCGCGGATGTTTCCCGCCGCACGTGATGTCACTGATGGGGTCGCTGATGAAGGGCGGGTTGCTGGTTGCCGACCCGATAAAAATCGGCGACACGGAACTGCCCGCCGTGGAATATATTCGCGAATTGCTGTGGAACAGTCCCGCCTCAAAAGAAAATCCGGTGTGGGCATACGGGCTGGTCATCGAAGTAACCGGCGTTCGCAACGGGCGGCACGCAAAATGCGTGTATCGCACCGAGCACCCGCCGCAAGATGTGTGGGGCGGCAAAGCGGCGTATTTCAAAAACGTCGGCATTCCGCTATCCATCGGCGCGCAAATGCTCGCCAAAGGGATGGCACAGGCAAAAGGCGTTCAACCGCCGGAATTAACTTTCCCCACCGCCCCGTTTTTCACCGAATTGGAAAAACGCGGCATCAAAGTACACGAAACCATCACCGCAGAAGGATACGTGGCGTAAAATCCGCCACACCCGAAGCAAAAAATAACGGAGCAAAAAAATGAGTTTACAAAAAACAAATCAAATGTACCAACGCGGCGCAAAAGTTATTCCTTATGGCGTCAACTCGAATTTCCGCTATTGGGGACCCGATGACACACTGGTTATCCCCAAAAGTAAAGGGGCGCACATTTGGGATGTGGACGGCAACCGCTATATTGATTATCGGCTGGCATTTGGACCCATCATTCTGGGGCACGGATACGATGCCGTCACCGAGCGCGTGAGCGATGCCATTAAAGACGGTACGCTCTTTGCGTGGACAACCCCGCTGGAAATCAGTGTGGCGGAACGCATTACCCGAATGTGCAAAATTGATAAAGTCCGCCTGACCAACACCGGTTCGGAAGCCACGATGCACGCCTTGCGGCTGGCGCGCGCGTACACCAACCGCGAAAAATTCATCAAATTTGAAGGGCAGTATCACGGACAGGTGGATTATTTTATGTTCAGCACCGCTTCTTCCAGCATCAACCAACTGGGGTCGCGGCGCAGCCCGGTCAGCGCAGTGACCACATCCGGCA
>CAYPNZ010000316.1:0-4131 GCA_964411845.1 uncultured Anaerolineaceae bacterium | reverse complement strand
GAATCACGAATCACGAATCACGAATCACGAATCACACTATGATTATGTCACAAAACCGGCGTTTGAGCAATGGGAAAAAGGGCAATCTGCCGGATGCGCGTATTTTGTGCTATAATGGCTGTGATTTTAGCCAGCCCAACGGAGGAAAAAATGGAAACCTATCGAGTGAAGCCGGGCACGCGGATAACACTGCAAAATTGGGACCCCAACGACAAATCTGCTTTTCCCATCACCAAAAAAGAAGGCAGGAAAAAATTACTGCAATTGAATAAAACGTTGGAAGTTTTGCAGGAAAAATTATACGCCGAAGGGAAGCATAAATTGCTCATTGTGCTGCAAGCGATGGATGCCGGCGGCAAAGACGGCACCATTCGCCATGTGTTTGAAGGCGTCAACCCGCAGGGAGTGCAGGTTGCCGGGTTCAAAGTACCGTCGAAACTGGAATTGGCGCACGATTATCTGTGGCGCGTGCACCAGCGAGTACCTGCCAGCGGGAATATCGTCATTTTCAACCGCAGTCATTATGAAGATGTGCTGGTGGTGCGCGTGCATGGTTTGGTGCCGAAAGCCGTATGGTCGAAACGTTTTGAGCATATCAACGCCTTTGAAAAAATGCTGGCGGACGAAGGCACAACCATCATCAAATTTTATCTGCATATTGACCGCGACGAGCAAAAGAAACGGTTGCAGGCGCGGTTGGACGACCCCGCCAAAAATTGGAAATTCAACCCCGCCGACCTTGCCGAACGCGCGCGCTGGGATGAATATACCGCCGCCTATGAAGACGTGTTGAGCAAAACCAGCACCGATTGGGCGCCATGGTACATCGTTCCCGCCAACCGAAAGTGGTATCGCAATTTGGTGGTGGCAACCACTATCATCAACACCCTGCAAAAGTTAGATATTCAATTGCCCACAGTAGATTTCGACCCGGCGGCAATAACCATCGAATGATGACGGCTTTTAAAAAATGGATGCCCTTCCAGCAAATATTTTTTGATTGCGACAGTACCCTCAGTGCCGTGGAAGGGATAGATGAACTTGCCAGAGAAAAAGGGCTGTTCGATGAAGTTCAGCGGTTGACCAACGCTGCCATGGATGGCGAAATCCATTTGGAATCGGTGTACGACCGCCGGTTGCAATTGTTGCGCCCCACCCGCGGCGAAATCCGGCGGCTGGAAGAAATCTACCGCGAAACGGTCATCTCCGATGCGGCGGCGGTCATTGCCGCCCTGCAATTTTTGGGGAAAACGGTGTTCATCGTCAGCGGCGGATTGCTGCCGGCGGTTCGCCCTTTTGGCGAATGGCTGGGCGTGCCCGCCGAAAATATCCGCGCGGTGGATGTGGCATACAATTCGCTCTCCGGCGAATGGTGGGATTATCAAAAAGACCGGTGGGGTGAACGCCCCGACGTTCAATATTTAAAACACGATGAAGGTCCGCTGGTGCAGAGTACCGGTAAAATTGATGTGGTGCGCCGGTTGCAGCGCGGACATTCGGGGCGCAGCCTGCTTGTCGGCGACGGCATCAGCGATTTGGCGGCGCGCCCCGCGGTTGACTGCTTTGTCGGTTTCGGCGGGGTGGTGCATCGCGCCAAAGTTGCCCGCGCCGCCGACATTTTCATCGCCGTGCCGGAATTGTCGCCGGTGCTGGCGTTGGCAACCAACGCCGCCGAGCGCCGCCGGTTGCAGGCATCGCCCTTTGCAGCGGTATTGGCGCGGGGCGTGAACCTGCTGGCATCGGCGCAGGTAACTTTTGCCGATGCCGACCGGCGCGAAATGGCGGTGCGGGGGTAACCATGGCATTCACCCTGTCGGCGGAAATGGTGCGGTTTTTGCGGTCTCCCGCGGCAAAAATGTGGCTTACCCGCGCCGAAAATCTGCCGCTGACCCCCGCCACCCGATTGCAGGACGTGCAATCGCTGCGAAAAATGCTGTCACCGGCATTGGCGGCAGCGGTGGTAGAGCAAACATTGCTGCGTCGCCGTGCTGCCGAAAAATTTTCGCGCGCGGCAGATATGCTTTTTGTGCGCGATGCGCTGGAACAAGCCACCCGCGAACCGCTGGCGCACCATCGCGCCCGCCGATTTGCCCCGTTTGCCCGCGTGCTGGATATTGGCTGCGGTATCGGCGGCGATAGCATCGCGCTGGCGGCGGTATCGCAGGTGCTGGCAATAGATATTGACCGCATCCGGCTGGAATTTGCGGCACACAATGCCACTGTGTACAATGTTCGCCGGAGAATCCAATTCATTCAAGCCGATGGATTGCAGCCGCCGTGCCGCACGGATGCCGCCGTTTTTGCCGACCCGGCGCGGCGGTCAGCGGGTAAACGTACCTTCAATCCGAAAATGTTTCAACCGCCGTTGGATGCGCTGTTGCGGCAATTTAAAAACCGGGCTTTGGGCGTGAAATTGGCGCCGGGTATTGATTTTTCGGCATTGCCCGCCCGCGCGGAAATTGAGGTTGTCTCTTTCGGCGGCGAAGCGAAAGAAGCCGTGCTGTGGCTGAACGGGCTGGCAACCCCCGGCATTTCTCGGCGGGCAACCGTGCTCCCCGCCGGCGCAACCATCACCGATGCGGCGGACGATGCGTGCGCGGTGGGTATGCCGAGGGCAGTGTTGTGCGAACCGGATGCGGCGGTCATTCGCGCCGGGCTGGTCAAACAGGCGGGCGCTCGGTTGGGGCTGCATCTGCTGGATGAACATATTGCCTATTTAAGCGGTGATGCACCGGTAGACAGCCCACTGGTGCGATGTTACCATATCGAGGCGCAATTGCCGCTGAAACTGAAAACTATCAACCGTTATGCCCGCGAAAATCACATTCGGCGGTGGTCTGTGAAACAGCGCGGCACCGGGCTTGCCCCCGAAACGGTGGTACGGCAATTGAAAACGGCAAAAGAAGGGGTGGAACGCACCCTAATTTTACTGCGGATGCAAACGCGGCATATCGCCCTAATTTGCCGCCGAATATAGGAGGAGAAAATGTACAAAATTTTGGTGACGGATGAACTTTCGCCGCAGGGGATGGAAATGCTGGCAGCCGCAGCGGATGTGACGGTAGATGTGCGCAAAGGCTTGTCAGAATCGGAATTGGCGGAAATTATTGCGCCGTATCATGGCTTGATTATTCGCAGCAGTGTGAAAATTACCGCCGCCGTGCTGGAAAATGCCGAAAACTTGCAGGTTATCGGGCGGGCAGGCGTTGGGGTGGATAATGTCGATTTGGATGCTGCCAGCCTGCGCGGGGTCATTGTGATGAACACCCCCGGCGCCAACAGTATGGCAACCGCCGAACACACCATCGCCATGATGCTGGCGCTGTGCCGCAACATTCCGCAGGCGTATCATTCTATGCTGGCTCTGAAATGGAACCGCAAACAATTTACAGGCGTGCAGTTGTACCAAAAAACGGTGGGCATTGTTGGCTTGGGGCGCATCGGCAGCCGCGTGGCGCTGCGCTGCCGGGCTTTCGGTATGAATGTGCTGGCATTCGACCCGTACATCGGTGCGGATGCGGCGCGCGAATTGCAAGTGAAATTGGTCGATTTGGATGAACTTTTTGCCGCATCCGATTTCATCACCCTGCACACCGCGCTGACACCCGAAACAAAAGAGATGATAAACGCCGAAACCATCGCCAAAATGAAAGACGGTGTGCGGCTGATAAACTGCGCGCGGGGGGCGCTGGTCAACGAAACGGATTTGGCGGCGGCAGTCCGGTCGGGGAAAATTGCCGGCGCGGCGCTGGATGTTTTTTCCACCGAACCGTTGCCCGCCGACAGCCCGCTGCGCGATGTGCCGCAAATCATTTTCACGCCGCATTTGGCGGCAAGCACCGTCGAAGCGCAGCGCGATGTGGGCACGCAAATTGTATCGCAAGTGCTGGATGCACTGCGCGGCGGCGATATTCGCAATGCGGTGAATATGCCGCTGGCAGAACCGAACATCGTGCAGATGATGCGTCCGTATTTAAAATTGGCGGAAACCGTCGGCAGTTTGCAGACACAAATGGCAGAAGGGCGCATCAAACGGGTGGAAGTGGAATTTAAAGGCGAACTCAACCGGCAGGTCAAATTGCTGACCGTGGCGCTGCTGACCGGATTACTGTCGCCTATTTTGGAAGAACG
>CAYPNZ010000315.1:0-4135 GCA_964411845.1 uncultured Anaerolineaceae bacterium | reverse complement strand
CTTTTCCGAAAATAAACCGCAACTGCGACACACTCCTTTCCCCGATGATGCCGATACGGTGCCCCACACCGTGCAATCGTGGCTGGCAGTACCGCTCGGCACGGGCAGCGCTCCGATGGGCGCGCTGGTGCTCGGCAGCGAGCGGCGCTCGGCATTCACCCCGGACGACCCGCGGTTGATACAGGTTATCGCCGCCCAAGCCGCTACCGCCATCGAAAACGCACGATTATACGAAGAAGTCGAGCGGCGGTTGCAGCAGACACAAGCGCTCGATGCCATCACCCGCAGCATCAGCACGTCGTTGAACCTGCCGCACGTGCTGGAACTGATTGTGCAATCGGCGGCAAAAACAATGCCCGCCGCCACCAACAGTGTGGTTTATTTGCTGGAAGGGGAAGACAACACTTTAAAAATGGAAGCGCAAGCCACCCCTCACACCGAACTCCCCGCCGAAGTTTCTCGCACCCGTGAAACCGTGGTACAGCAAGCCATCAATTCGCAATCGCCCACCCGCCACAGTGTGTCCATCGGCGCCGCCAATAGTCAAGCCGTGTGGTCATTTCTCGCCGCGCCGCTGCAAGTGCGCGATGCCGTTTTCGGGGCGATTGTGGTCGAAAGCCCGCACCCCGGCGGCTTTCTGCCCGGCGATGAAACGTTGTTGAGCACATTTGCCAGCCACGCTTCGGTTGCCATTCAAAACGCCAACCTTTTTCAGGAATTGACTTCGGCATATATTGACCTGCGCCACCATCAGGATGAACTTCTGCGGCACAACCAAACCCTGCGCGCCCTGTTTGACGGCATCACCGACGGGTTGACCATCGTCAATCGCCAAATGGAAATTGTCGCCATCAATCAAGCCGAAGCCGACCGGCTGGGCAAATCGCCCGCCGAATTGGTGGCACACACCGGCGATGAAGAAATTTGGGGCGAGTCTGCCCCGGTCATCCGCCAAATTGTCCGCGATACCGTCAACCGCAAGAAAAGCATTTTATGGACAAGCGGCACGCACACCTACAAAAATCTGACGGTTTCCAACCGCGGCGTTTTTTCCGAACGTGACGTGCGCACATATCCCATTTTCGGCGCAGATGAAAACGTCAACCAAGTCATCATTTTCGCGCAGGATGTTTCGGAAAAGCATCAACTGCAAGCCACGCTGTTCCGTTCGGCGAATTTGGCGGCGGTGGGGCAACTGGCATCCAGCATCGCCCACGAAATCAACAACCCGCTGACGGTCATCATCGCCAACACCCAAATTTTGCAAATGGATGCCGACCCCGCCAACCCTGATACGGCGCTGATTGATTATGTGCTGGAAGCCGGATTGCGCATTCAGCACATTGTGCAAAACCTGCTCGATTTTTCGACACAGGAAAGTTACGAATGGGAAGAAGTGGATGTGGAAACGACAATTGATGACGCGCTGACGCTGATTGCCGCCCCGTTGCGCAAAGGGAAAATTGAGGTGGTGAAACGGCTTGTGCCGCTCCCCGGCATTATTGCCAGCGCCAACCATTTGCAACTTATTTGGATGAACCTGCTGCAAAACGCCCGCGAAGCGATTGCCCAAACGGAACACGCGGGCATCATCGAAATTTCCGCCAGTCAACCCACACCGGATACGGTGCAAATTTCCATCGCAGATAACGGCACCGGCATTGCACCGGAAAATCTGGAACGCCTCTTCCGCCCGTTTTTCACCACCAAACCGCCGGGGCAGGGTCCCGGATTGGGGCTGTACACCTGCCGCACCATCGTGCAGCATCATCGGGGCAGTATTGATGTGCGCAACAACCCAAACGGTAACGGCGCTATTGCCACCGTTACCCTGCCCGTCAACCGCGATTGACGCGCACCCTATTTCATCACCAGCGGTAAAAATACTTTTGTCTCACCGGTGCGCTCGCCGGGGATGATATTCACCAAACGCACATCATCCAGATAAACCCAGGTGTTGTCCATCGGCGCGGTGCGGTTCGATACCCGAAATTCTATGTTGACCACCTGCCCTTTGAACGGCGTCACATCGAAATAGCCAAAGTGCCATCCGTTTTCATCCTCCGGATGCGCCTCAATCGGTGAAGAGGGGTTTTGGGTGTACCAACCGTAATACCAATCGAAAGAATACGGTATCCCGTCCTGCTGCAATTCCAACCCGTTGCGATACACTTCAAACGGGTCCCACTCGCGTCCGCTTTCACTTTCGGCAACATCATATCCCAAAATCCGATAATGATATTGAATTTGCGATACCCCGTCCGACGGCACATAAAATGACTGGCTCACCCACGCTTCACTAACCTGATGCGGGCAGTTGTCGGGATATTCGTAACTGTAATAGCCGTTGCCAACTTGCGGATAACCGGGTAAATTTGCCGCACTGCACAGTGCCCCCACCGTTGCGCCGAGCCGCACCATTTTTGTGCCGCTGTACGGGGTGATAACCTTTCCGCCAACCACATCGGTGGAAACAATGGTTGCCTGATAACTGGGCATGCCCGATGACCACCACGAAAATTGTGGCGTGGGCGTGGTTTCGTTGCGCGCCGCCCAACTGTTAAACGTACCCGACTCAAAATCGCCGTCTTTCAAACCGCCGTCGAGGAAGAAAATATCCACATCTCCGGTAACATCCCATCCTGCCACACTGATGCTCGCTTTGCCGGCAGTGTTTGCCGCGGTGAGCGTGCGGGTGGTCACCCCGCCGACGGTGGGGGCAAAACCGCTCAGCGTGCCGGCGCTGGCGGTAACGGTCAGCGGGTCGGTTGCATCGGTGATGGTATGCCCGTAATCGTCCTGCACCGAAAGGGTGAGCAATGACTGGCTATTGCCATCCGCCGGCAAGAAATTGGGAATAGCATCCACGGCGATGTGGGTCGGCGACCCCACCGTGAATGTCACCACCCCTTCCGCTTGACTGCCATCCACGAAAAACACGGCGGTACCGACATCCATCCCCGCGGTGAGGGTGCGGGTGAACACACCATTTAGGGTTCCGCCCGCCCCGCTGATGCTGCCCAGCGTGCCGGTGATGAGCGGCACCGTGCCATCCGGCACCAATCGCCCGTCCGTATCGAATACCTGAATGGTCAATTGCGCCGTACTTTCCCCGTCTGCCAGCAGTGTATCCGGTTCGGCAGAGACAATCGCTTTCGGGGCGATGACCACCCGGTCGCCGCCCGCTTCAAAATCATCCACATACAAATGCACCGTGCCGAAATATTTCCCTGAAATCAGTGTACGGGTGGTGACGCCGTTGACCACCGGCGCATCACCGATGATGGTATCCAAATCGGTAACGATGCGCGGGTTGGTGTCATCCACCAAATTGCCAAATTTATCTTTGATGGTGATGACCAGTTGGCTGGTTTCGCCACCGACATAAATGGTTTTGGGATTTGCCATCACAGTAGCGGTTGCCGGTGCGCCGGGATGCACCGTCACATCGAGCATCTCGCTGAAAATTGTGCCGGTATACGCTTTGATGCCCACTGCCCCCGCCAGTGTGCCGGTGAAAACCGCATTGCTCAACACCAGCGGGCTGGTGGAAACCACCGTGCCGGAAAGCACCCCGTCGCCGTTGCCGGGCTGGCTGACACAGTATTCCAAATCCACCGGGCACGACCCCGACCAATACCGCCAACTGAAATTCCGCTGTCCGGTATCGTTACCGAAAGCATCATATCCCACCGCAATCAGTGTCACGCCGTTGCCCGCCGTCACATCGAGGGGGCTGGTGGGATGTACCACGATGCGCGCCAATCTGCCGGCGACAATCTGCACGGGGTCTGCCACCGGTTCGAGCGTGACCACATCGCCCCACGGGGTTTTCACGGTAACCGTGAACACCACCGAACCAACATCGCCGCCGGGAATCAGTGTGCGGGTGACTTGTCCGGTTATGGATGTGGTGGCGTTTGACAGCACACTGCCAATGGAGGTGGTTACCGTCACCACCGAACCGTCAATGATGGGGCGACCGCGGTCATCCAAAATGGTAACGGTCAAATCGGCATGCTCATCTTCGCCGGCGTGCAGGGTAGCAACGGTCGAGGAAATTGTCGCCGAGGTGGGAATACCCGGAATTTGCCGCAGGGTATCGCCGGCGAGTGTCAGCGGTGTGCCGTTGAAT
>CAYPNZ010000314.1:1407-4137 GCA_964411845.1 uncultured Anaerolineaceae bacterium | reverse complement strand
GTTCCTTCAAGCCCGATACAAAAAAACGGGGCTTCATCGCCCCGTTGGTTTGTTATTCTTCGGTTGATTTTTCCGTTTCGGTTTTGCCGTGTCCGTTGTGCCCGTTTGATGTTTCTTGCGGCGGTTTTTCTTTTTCCGTGATGTACGGAATGTTTGGTATTGAAGGTATTTGGCGGTGCGCCAGCCGATTTTCGATATTGAGAATGACCCAGTTGAGTTTTGAACTGAGGCGTGCCCAGCGATAGAGTACCCAGCGCAGCCCGCGATACCATTTTTGCCGTTTTTGGTATGGCACGGGCGACCCCCATTTAACGACGGTTGCGCCCCACGTCAGCCCCGCCCCGAAACCGACCAAAACCAAGTCGTCATTTTCACGCACCCGCCCGCTTTGAATGGCTTCGCACAGGGCAATGGGCACAGAGGCGGACGATGTGTTGCCGTAACGCTGTAAATTCTGGAAAACTTTACTCTCGTCCAGTTTCAAATATCTTGCGGCGGATTTGATGATGCGGGCGTTTGCCTGATGGGGGATGAACAAATCAATATCATCCAACGCGATGTTTGCTTTTTCGCAGGCTTCTTTGGCGGCGCGACCCATCACCCGGGTGGCAAATTTATACACTTCCGGTCCATTCATTTTGATGAAATGTTCGCGGTTTTGCACCGTTTCTACCGAAGCGGGGTGTTTGCTGCCGCCGCCGGGCATTACCAAATAGTTGCCGCCGCCGCCGTCTGACCCCAGCACGGTAGACAGCACGCCGCCCGGTTCTTCGCTGGCTTGCAGTACCACCGCGCCGGCGCCGTCGCCGAACAGCACGCAGGTGGTGCGGTCAGTCCAATCGGTAATGCGCGACAGGGTTTCTGCGCCAACAACAACCGCTATTTTGGCTTGTTCAGAGCGAATCATCCCCGTAGCCAGCGATAATCCGTAAATAAAACCGCTGCATCCGGCGTTCACGTCCACTGCACCCGCTTTTTTAGCGCCGAGCGCATCTTGTACCAAACAGGCGGTGGCGGGGAAGGGGTATTCGGGGGTGACGGTTGCCACAATCACCAAATCCACATCGGCGGGGTTAAGGCGTGCCCGGTCGAGCGCTTCTTGGGCGGCGGCAATTGCCATGCTGGCGGTGGTGTCTTTTTCGGTGGCGATGCGCCGCTCGCGGATGCCGGTACGGCTGCGAATCCACTCGTCAGAGGTATCAACAATTTTCGCCAAATCATCATTGGTCATAATTTTATCGGGGACGTACATGCCCCAGCCGACGATATGTGCATAAGTTTCCATACGGTTGCTCCTATTTTTTGCCGTTTCCGTTTTCGGTGTATTTCCGTAAAACGATGGTGGCATTATGTCCGCCAAATCCAAATGAGTTGGACATAGCGATGTGAACCGGACGGTTTTCCGGTTGGTTGGGGGTGTAATACAAATCGCATGCCGGGTCTTGGTTGTGCAGGTTGATGGTGGGGGCGATGGTATCGGTTTGCAACGTTTGGGTGCATATGAGCGCTTCCAGGGCGCCGCCGCCACCGAGCAGGTGTCCGGTCATCGATTTGGTGGAACTGATGGCGATGTTGTATGCGTGCTCGCCGAGTACGGTTTTGATGGCGCGTGTTTCGGCGACATCGTTTAACCGGGTGGCGGTGCCGTGTGCGTTGATGTAATCTACCGCTTCCGGTTGGATGCCGGCGCGGCGCAGGGCGTTTTTCATTGCCAAACTTGCCCCGCTGCCATCGGCGAGCGGCGCCGCCATATTGTCGGCGTCAACCGATGTGCCGTAACCGATAATTTCGGCGTAAATGTGTGCGCCGCGGGCGCGGGCGTGTTCCAAATCTTCCAGCACCAAAGTGGCGGAACCTTCGGACGCGACAAACCCGTCGCGGCTGCTGTCGAAGGGGCGGCACGAATGCGCCGGGTCGTCGTTGCGGGTGGAAAAGGCTTTCATAATGGCAAATCCGGCAAAAACCAGCGGGTTGATGAGCGAATCTGCCCCGCCGGCAACAATGGCATCGGCGCTGCCGCGGGCAACCATTTCAAATGCCTCGCCCACGGCGTTGGTGCCGCTGGCGCACGCCGAAACAATTGCCATTGACGGACCCTGAAAGCGATATTTAATTGCCAACTGCGCGGCGGCGGTATCGGGCAAAATCATCGGGATGAAAAACGGGCTGACCCGGCGCACGCCTTTTGTTTCCAAAACGGTATGTTGTGCCAAAATGGTATTCAACCCGCCAATGCCCGAACCGATAATCGTGCCGATGCGGGTGCGGTCGGGCGATGTTTCCAAAATGCCCGAATCTTCAACGGCTTGTATGCCTGCCGCCAGCGCAAATTGGGTAAATCTGTCCATACGCCGGGCGGCGCGTCTGCCGAACAATGCTTCCGGGTCGAAACCTTTCACTTCGCCCCCGAAGCGCGTGCCAAATCCGGTCGGGTCGAAATGGGTAATGGTATCAATACCGGATTTTCCTGCCAATAAATTTTTCCATGTGGTGGAAACATCGTTTCCCAGCGGGTTCACCGTACCCATACCGGTGATAACCACACGTCTTGCCATATCTTCACCTCGTCCATGGGGAAATGTTAAACTGTCATAAAAGTAAAACACAATCACCCTGCAAAAGATGCGACATTTTTCGCAGTCGGTGCTATAATGTGTGAGGCGTGAGACGTGAAACGTATTGCGTAAAACGTATTGCGTGATGCGTGAAACGTGAAAACGTGATAAACTG
>CAYPNZ010000314.1:0-1307 GCA_964411845.1 uncultured Anaerolineaceae bacterium | reverse complement strand
GACTTTGGACTTGAAACCTTGGACTTAAAACCATACCTCACCGCAGACCTGCCGGGCATCGGCGGGCAAATAAAAACCGTCCCCGCCGATTTTTTTGTGGAAGAAATTCCAAAATATGAACCGAGCGGGGAAGGGCAGCACGTGTATATTACCCTCGAAAAAACAAACCTGACCACTCTGAAAGTGTTGGGTATGATGGCGCGTGCGCTGGGGGTAAACCGTAAAGCCATTGGATATGCCGGGTTGAAAGATGCCCACGCCGTGACCCGCCAAACGTTTTCGGTGGATGGGATAACCGAAGATGCGGCGCGCGCGCTGGAAATTCCCGGCGTGAAAATTTTGCGCGTTACCCGCCACCGAAACAAACTGAAACCGGGGCACTCGGCGGGCAATAAATTTGTCATTCGCGTGCGGGGGGTGGAAAAATCGGCGCTGCCCGCCGCCGAAACCATTGTTGCCCGCTTGCAGGCGCGGGGCGTGCCCAACTATTTTGGCGAACAGCGTTTCGGTCACCGAAACAACTCGCAGTGGTTGGGCAAAGCGTTGGTGCAAAACGATATGGATACATTTTTGCGCGAACTGCTCGGCAAACCGCAGCCCACCGAAGCCGAACCCGCCCGATACGCCCGAGCGCTCTTCGACAGCGGCGACCGGGCGGCGGCGCTGGCAGCCTTTCCCCCCTTTCTGCGCGATGAACGCGCCGTGTTGCGCCAACTGGTTCGCACCGGCGACCCCCGGCAGGCAGTGCGCGCGCTCGACCGGCGGCTGAAACGGCTGTATGTGTCGGCATATCAATCGTATCTGTTCAACAAATTGCTGGCGCAGCGATTGCCCACCCTGCACCAACTGGAAACGGGGGATGTGGCATACATCCATCGCAACGGGGCGTGTTTTGTGGTGGAAGATGCCGCGGCGGAACAATCCCGCGCCGATACGCTTGCCATCAGCCCGGCGGGACCGATGTTCGGCGCAAAAATGCTGGCGGCGCAGGGAAAACCCGGTGCGCGAGAAAACAGACTGCTGGTGGAAGAAGACATTGCGCTTTCCGACTTTAAAGTCCCCGGTGTAAATTTTAACGGCGAACGCCGCCCGTACCGCATCCCGCTGACGGATGCGTCGCTGTGGTGGGATGACGGACTGATGATTGCTTTTTCGCTGCCGCCGGGGGTATATGCCACCATGGTGCTGCGTGAAATTATGAAACCCGACGAACAACCGCCGGCAAATTGAGAAAATGAGTCCCCTGAAAAAAGGTTAAAAATTAAACCACAGAGAAGCAGAGGCACAGAGAAAAATAAAGTTTGAGA
>CAYPNZ010000313.1:0-4140 GCA_964411845.1 uncultured Anaerolineaceae bacterium | reverse complement strand
GGGGGGCTGGCTCGCTGGACCCGCCGTAAACCACACTGTGGATGGCGCCGACTTTTGCCGTGGCGAGCATGGCAATCGGCAATTCCGGCACGCGCCCCATATAAATCGTTACCGTGTCGCCCTTTTGCACGCCCATACTCGATAGCACATTGGCAAATTTATTCACTTCCTGCCACAACCGGTAATAACTGAACGTGCGCAAAGAGCCGTCTTCGCCTTCCCAAATGATTGCCAGTTTATTTTTGCGCCATGTTTTGGCGTGTCGGTCCAGCGCATTATGGGCGATGTTCGTTTTGCCGCCGACAAACCATTTGAAAAAGGGCGCGCCACTGTCATCCAGCACTTTTTCATACGGTTCATACCAATCGATGAACTCTTTGGCGCGGGCATCCCAATAGGCTTCGACATCTTTCAATGCCTCTGTGCGCAATTCAAGGTAATTCGGCACATTGGCATTTGCCACCACCTCATCCGCCGGGGGGTAGACTTCGCTTTCCGCCGCAATAATTTCGCTTTCACGTGCTGCATCGGGGTGGACGTTGGGGTCTAAACTGTCAGTCATTTGTTTGCCTCCGTTTTTAAAATGATACCATAACGGCGAAAATCATCGCCGCCGAAAAACACTATTCTGTTCAACCAAAGGGTTATAAGTGAGGGTAGCATATATCCACAGAGATGTCAAAAAAAATCGCTGCCATCCCCTCAACAATCATCTGCCGGCGCAAAAATTTATAGGCAGATACACATTTTCGCGTCAAAATAGTCACGCCATTCTCAACCAATGCACAGCGTACAGCGTACTGCATCATTTGGCACATAATGCTTATATAGATATAATTGAATATAATAATACCGGCGGATAACAGCGTAAAAATTACAGGACAGGCAGAAATGAAAAACAAACAACTTTATGAAATTCACGCCGACATTTGTAAAGCCCTCACCCATCCCCTGCGGTTGGAAATTTTAGACAACCTGCGCGACGGCGAAAAAACCGTCTCACAACTGGTTGCCCGCTTGGGGGTAACCCAAAGTGCCGTATCCAGACATTTGGCAATTATGCGTTCATACGGCGTGGTGCAAACCCGCCGAGACGGGGTGCGCATTTTTTATCGCATCGGAAATGCACATATTATCACCGCGTATGATGAAATGCATACCTTCGCCCTGGAAACGATGACCGCCCAGTCAGCCATATTCGCGCCCCATTAGTCGCTTTCCCGCCACAACCAACGCCATTTGGCGAATCCCCCGCCCCATGCTAGAATCCCCATCGAGAAAATAGAACATCGTTTCTATTGCGCTCGTTCGTTTTTATGGTAGAATCCCCGCCGCACAAAATACGCAACACGTTTTACGGAAAAATTCCCCTATGGCTTTAAAACATATCACCATTAAAGGCGCCAAAGAACACAACTTAAAAAATGTTGACCTCACCATCCCCCGCGATAAATTCATCGTTTTCACGGGCGTTTCCGGCAGTGGCAAAAGTTCGTTGGCGTTTGACACGCTGTACGCCGAAGGACAGCGCCGTTATGTTGAATCGCTGTCGGCGTATGCCCGTCAATTTCTGGGGCAGATGGAAAAACCGAAAGTCGATTATATCGGCGGGCTCAGCCCCGCCATCGCCATCGAGCAAAAAGCGGTCAGCAAAAACCCGCGCTCGACTGTCGGCACGGTGACGGAAGTTTACGATTACCTGCGCGTGCTCTTTGCCCGCGCGGGGATACCCCACTGCCCCAACTGCGGGCGTGAAGTGAAACGGCAATCGGCGCAGGAAATTGTGACGCAAATTGCCGACTTGCCCGCCAGAAAACGCATCCAACTGATGGCGCCCATCGCGCGGGGGCGCAAAGGCACGTTTGAAGACCTTTTCGCCCAAGCCCGCGCCGACGGCTTTGCCCGCGCCCGAATTGACGGCGTAACCACCGACCTTGACCAGCGCTTCAAATTGGCAAAAAACAAAAAACACGACATCGAACTGGTCATTGACCGGCTAGTCATTCCCAATGGCAACCGCAGCGAACGCGCCGAGTTTGAAACCCGCCTCAACGATTCGGTGGAAACCGCGCTGCACTGGGGCGACGGCATGGTGCTGGTAGATGTGGTTGACGGCGGCGAACTTCTTTTTTCGGAACAAAACGCCTGCCCCCACTGCGGTTTGAGTTTCCCCGAATTGACCCCGCAGATGTTCAGTTTCAACTCGCCGCTGGGGATGTGCCCCGACTGCACCGGGCTGGGCGAGAAAATTGCTTTCGACCCGGAACTCTTTTTCATCCCCGAAAAATCCATCCACGACGGCGGGGTCATCCCGTGGGGCGAACTGCGCAAAAAACAAGACACGTGGGGGCATCAAATTGCCCGCCAAATTGCCGAACGCTTCAACATCAGCCTTGATACCCCGTGGCGCGACCTGCCGGAAACCGTGCGCAATTTAATTCTGTTCGGCAGCCCCGACCTTAAATTTCGGTATGAAAGCGAAAATTTCACCGGCAACTGGCTCTTCGAGGGCGTTATCAACCAAGTGAAGCGGCGATACAAAGAAACCAAATCGCAGGGTATGCGCGACCATTACAGCAAATATCTCAGCCGCCAAACCTGCCCCACCTGCGGCGGCGCACGCCTGCGACCGGAAGCCCTTGCCGTGACCATTGGCGGACTCAATTTAACGCAAGTTACCGCGCTATCCATCCGCCACGCCTTCGACTGGGTAGCCGCCCTGCGCGGCGAAAAAACGGGCATCACCACCGCCAACCTTGGTTTGCCCGTTGAGCCGCCCGTGCCCATTGAACCGCTAACCGGCGAAGCCCGCACCATCGCCGAAGAAGTGCTGAAAGAAATCCGCGACCGTTTAAAATTTATGCTCGATGTGGGCTTGCACTACCTCACGCTCGACCGCCCCGCCCCCACCCTGTCCGGCGGCGAAGGTCAGCGCATTCGGCTGGCATCGCAAATCGGTTCGGGGCTGGTGGGCGTGATGTACATTTTGGATGAACCGTCCATCGGGCTGCACCAGCGCGACAACCGCCGCCTGCTCGATTCACTGCTGAATTTGCGCGACTTGGGCAACACGGTCATCGTGGTGGAACACGATGAAGAAACGATGGCATCGGCGGATTTGATTGTCGATTTCGGACCCGGCGCGGGCGTGCGCGGCGGCGAAATCGTCTTTCGGGGCACACCGGCGCAAATCAAAAAAAGCCGAAAATCGCTGACCGGAAAATACCTGTCGGGGAAATTGACCGTCAGTTCACCCAACACCGGGCGGCGCCCCAACGGCAAATGGCTGAAAATGTTCGGCTTGCGGCACAACAACCTGAAAAATGTGGATGTGGCTTTTCCGCTGGGAAATTTCACCTGCGTGACCGGCGTTTCCGGCAGTGGCAAAAGTTCCATGGTCACCGAAACCCTCTATCCCGCGCTGGCGCGCGCCCTGCACGGCGCGCAGGTTCGCCCCGGCGCATTCGACCGCATTGAAGGGATGGAAGCGGTAAACAAAGTGATTCACATCACCCAAGACCCCATCGGGCGCACCCCGCGCAGCAACCCCGCCACTTATGTGAAAGTGTGGGACAGCATCCGCGCGCTCTTCGCCGAAACGCCGGAAGCGAAATTGCGCGGCTATAAACCGGGGCGGTTCAGTTTTAACGTGAAGGGCGGGCGTTGCGAAACGTGTTCGGGCTACGGGCAGAAACTCATCGAAATGCACTTTTTGCCCGATGTGTGGGTGACATGCGATGTGTGCGGCGGCAAACGGTTCAATTCCGAAACGTTACAGGTCAAATGGAAGGGGCTGAACATTGCCGATGTGCTGAAATTGGATGTGGCACAGGCGCTGGACGTGTTCGGCGATATTCCGCGCATCAAACGGATTCTCACCACCCTGCACGATGTCGGGTTGGATTACATTCAACTGGGGCAAAGCGCCACCACCCTTTCCGGCGGCGAGGCGCAGCGCGTAAAATTGGCAAAAGAATTGAGCCGCGTTGCCACCGGCGATACCCTTTACATTTTGGATGAGCCGACCACCGGCTTGCATTTTGCCGACATTCAAAAACTGCTCAATGTGCTGCACCGCTTGACCGATGCGGGCAACACGGTTATTGTGATTGAGCACAATTTGGATGGCATCAAAACCGC
>CAYPNZ010000312.1:0-4189 GCA_964411845.1 uncultured Anaerolineaceae bacterium | reverse complement strand
AAGCGATGATGGGCAACCGTGAGGCGTGAGGCGTGTCATTGCGAGCGCCGCAAAACAACCCCCGGCTGCGGTGGCGGGGATTGCTTCAACCCCCACGGGTTTCACAGCCCGAACCAATATATTTCGTCTTTCCATAAGGAATAATTTCCTATCTGAAACCGAACATAATGCTTGTAACTTGATGGACTTTCGGGTATAATGACATAAATAGGGTAAGTAAATTTCAAGAAAGGGGGCGCGCAGAGGCGCGTTGCCCGCCGGTTTGGTAAAAGGAGGCTTTTATGAAAAAACTGGTTTTGGTAGCGGTATTGGTGATGCTGGTGTTGGCTGTGGTTGCACCAACCGCCTTGGCAGCGCCGCCTGCGGCGCCACCGGCAGCGGGCGGCTATTGGTATCACGTTAATTATGGCGATACACTCGCCGGAATTTCGTGGTATACCGGCGTGCCGATGCAAGCCATCATCAATGCGAATGGTATCGTCAACCCCAATTGGATTTACGCCGGGCAATACCTGTGGATTCCGGCATACTCGCCGGGTCCGTACCCCGGACCGTATATGTGCAGCGCCTACCACACGGTGCAATACGGACAGACACTGTACGGCATCTCGTTGATGTATGGCAGAAGCATGTGGAGCATTGCGCAAGCCAACAATATTTATAACCTGAATTGGATTTACGCCGGTCAGGTGCTGTGCATCCCCTGATTCACCAAAATATACGAAAAAGCGGCTCATTGTGAGCCGCTTTTTTTGTGGTTTGCATTTTGGCGCAGGTTGGGTATGATGAATTTATCTTTTTAACGGAGCGAACCAATGAACACACCTTCTCTACTCGATGCTTTTGAACAGGGGATGACCTTCGAGGCTTACCTGCCAACAATGCAAACTTTGCAACGCCACATGCGCGAGCAGTATGAAACGCTGCCCATCACCGAGGCGGCAATTGCCGCGTTTGCCGCCGTTGTCGCCGAGCGCGGCGTAACCCGCATCCTCATTCTCACCGAAGACTTTTGCCCCGACTCGGCGATGAATATCCCCATTGCCGCCCGGCTAGCCGCTGCCATCCCCGCGCTGACCCTGCGCATTGTGCGCCGCGACGATTTTTGGGACATTGCCAACCGTTCCCCCGCCGATGACGGTAACAGCCACATTCCCACCGTGATATTTCTCTCGGCGGCGGGCGATGCCGTGGCGGTATGGCACGAACGGTCGGCGGCGGCGCACAACTTGCTGGCGGAATTTGTCGCCGAAAACCCCGCCCCACCCCGCGAAGATGCCGCCGGCAACGTCACCCCCGATTTCCGCGAATGGGCATCACAGCGATTGCAATTGCAAAAAAAAGCGTATGCCACCGGTTTGTGGCTTGAATCCGTCCGTGAATGGCAGGCGCGCATAACCCGCGGACGCGCATCGGGCGCATAATTGCCCGTTCCCCGCATTTGGGGTATCATAACCTTGGATTGACCCGCCTGTGTGCTCGGCGGGTTCTGTTTTGGCGAAAGAGGCGTATATGTTTGAACGACTGGAATCAATCGAAGCCCGATATAACGAACTGATGCAACTGATGTCGCAGCCGGAAGTGGCAACCAACCCCGACCTGCTCCGAAAATACGGGCAGGAACAATCGGATTTGGAAGAGACGGTGCAGGCATATCGGCAATACAAGCAGTTGCGGCAGGAACTGACAGACGTGCAGGAAATGCTCGATGCCGGGCTGGACGATGCCGCCGAGCGGGAAATGTTCAAAGAGGAAGCGGAGGAGTTGTCGGAAAAACTGGCAAAACTGGAAGAAAAATTGCGCCTGCTGCTGCTGCCGAAAGACCCCAACGACGACCGTAACGTAATTGTGGAAATCCGCGCGGGCGCAGGCGGCGACGAAGCCGGGCTTTTTGCCGCCGATTTATTCCGCATGTACACCCGTTACGCCGAAAATCATCGCTGGAAAACAACCCTGCTCAGCAGCAACGAAAGCGGCATCGGCGGATTTAAAGAAGTGATTTTTCAAGTGAAAGGGAAGGGCGCATATTCCCGGCTGAAATACGAAAGCGGCGTGCATCGGGTGCAGCGTGTGCCCAGCACCGAAAGCAGCGGGCGCATTCACACCTCCACGGCAACCGTTGCCGTGCTGCCGGAAATGGAAGATGTGGAAGTGGCAATTGACCCCAACGATATCCGCATTGATATTTTCCGCTCCAGCGGACCGGGCGGGCAAAGCGTTAACACCACCGATTCCGCCGTGCGGCTGACTCACCTGCCCACGGGTATCATCGTTACCTGTCAGGACGAAAAAAGCCAATTGCAGAACAAAATTAAGGCGATGTCCATTTTGCGGGCAAAATTATATGATATGGAACAACAGCGCCAGCAGGCGGAACTCGGCGCGGCGCGGCGCTCGCAGGTTGGCACCGGCGACCGCAGCGAGAAAATTCGCACCTACAATTTCCCCCAAACCCGCGTCACCGACCACCGCATCGGCTATACCAGCCACCGCCTGCCCGCCATTTTAGATGGCGATATTGACGAGTTTATTGATGCGCTCATCAACCATTATCAGGCGGAACAATTGAAAGCGTTGAATGATTGAGAGTATCTATTCAGTTACACGGAGATACACAAAGAAAACACAAAGATGCACAGAGAAAAAATGAATATTTTTTAAAAAACCTCTATGGTCTCTGTGAAATCTCTGTGAATCTCTGTGTTCCGGTCAATATTCTGAATAGTTACGATTGAGATTGGTTGTTGAATCTTCAATTGCCAATCGCTAACTTTCTCCGCGCGAAATTGCCACCAATTCCGCTACCGTCACGCTGGCAACCAGTGCCGCCAGCGACACGGAAAACAACCCCAAAATAACCGGAAAATTCCCCCCCAGCACAATTTCGCCGATGACAATTGCCGCCATACCGATAACGGCAAACGGATTGACGGCAATCAGCGCCAGTGCGTTTCGGGTTGCCTGTCGCACATTCGGCGTTACCATGTGCGGAAAAAGTGCCAGTACCATCAATTGCAGAATAAACCATACCACCAGCAGCCCGACAAAAAACTGCCCGACAAAAATCGCCCAAGTTGCCGCCATCGCTTGATAAAACAAAATATTCGATACCAGCGTGAGAATCACCAGCAAATTGATGCCGCCCCAAATGTAGGCGGTTTTTTTGTGCTGTTTGGCACCATCCCAAAAGGTGCCGAATTTTACGGCGTTGCCCAAACTGATTTGGTATGTCAGCCAAAAAAGCCCGAACAGTGTCGGCGGAATGACAAACATCAGCACCGACCCCGCCAGCATCAGCAGCGCCGAGCCGCCGTTAACGCCAAACATCAGCAGCGTCGGTCCTGCCAGCAGTGCCGTCAGGGTAACGATATTATATGCCACCAGATAGATAATTTCTTCCCAGCCGAATAGCGCGGTTTTTTTAATGATGTCCCAGATAACAACCATAGCAGTTTCAAGTTGCGAATAGCGAATAGCGAATGACGAATAGCGAGTTGCGAATGCCGGTTTACCGACCCGCTCATTTTACCCCCGTCGGGCTACCGGGCAAAATGGGGTTGAATGCAATGGTAGGCTGAGAACCCCGTCGGGGACGACCGCCGGTCGCCCCCATACTCTTGAATAAAATACCGTCGTACCCCGATACCCCGGCAATATACGCCAAAATGCCTATGCCGATTGCCCGCCAAACTTGGCGAAAGTGCGGGGCATCATGGTATAATACGCCTCGTGAAAACACCGATGACCCCCGCCCCGCACGTGGGGCTGAACGCCCAACTGCTCTCGCTGCGACAATCGTACCGCAGCGCGGGCATCAGTTGGTACATTTTCAACCTGTTGCGCCACTTGCCCGCCGCCGATACATCGGTGCGGTATACGGCATTTGTCAGCGACCCGGATTTTCAACCGCAAAATGGTATGGCGGTTCAACGAAGTTCTCTGCCGGCAAAACACCACATCGCCCGTATTTTGTGGGAACAAACGGCGTTGCCGCGTGCCTTAAAACGTGCGGGGGTAAATTTGCTGCACGCGCTGGCATTCGTTTCACCGGTGGCAAACCGGCTGCCCACTGTGCTGACGATTTACGATTTGAGTTTTGTGCGTTTTCCGCAATTGTTCCGCCCGTTCAACCGCTGGTATCTGCAAACCTTTTCGCGCATATCGGCGCGGCGAGCCGGGGCGGTTATTG
>CAYPNZ010000311.1:0-4198 GCA_964411845.1 uncultured Anaerolineaceae bacterium | reverse complement strand
ATGCCGAAAAGCGATTGGATGTGATGATTCGCACACTGAAAAAACTGGGACGCACCGATGTGCAATTTGCCATCGCCGGCAAAGGCGAACATCGCCCCGCTTTGGAAGCCCTAACGGCAAAATTGGGTTTGACCGAACAAGTCATTTTCATCGGCTTTGTGCCCGATGGCGATTTGCCCGCCCTCATCAACAGCATTGACATTTTCGCCATGCCCAGCGAAGCCGAACTGCAAAGCATTGCCACTTTGGAAGCTATGGCAAGCGGCAAACCGGTTATCGCCGCCAACGCCCGCGCCTTGCCCGAATTGGTCGAAACCGGCGTGAACGGCTACCTTTTCCGCGCCGGCGATATTGCCGATGCCGCTCGCGGCTTGCAATACCTGCTCGACCATCGCGCCGATTGGCATAAATTCGGCGCAGCCAGCCGCGAAAAAGCACAGCCGCACGGGCTGGAAAACACCCTGCGCCGATACGAAGCCCTTTACTTTCAACTGAACCCCAATGCTCAGCGGGTTAAACAACGTATTGACAAAAAACGGTGGGCAAGCATATAATAGGCTAACTTTTAACAGTGCCACCCGGCAAAAGAACCCGAACGTAAAACAAAATGTCCGCCGCCGAGGGGCATTTCGTTTTACGTTTCGTCATTTTTGCGGGGACGAATAACAGTGGTGATACACCCAGGAGGAACAATGCCCCAAAAACAAAAAGTAAAAAAAGTTGTCTTGGCATACAGTGGCGGATTGGACACCAGCGTCATCGTACCGTGGTTAAAAAACAACTACGGCTGCGAAGTAGTGTGCGTCTGCGCCAACCTCGGACAGGAAGATGAACTGGACGGGTTGGAAGAAAAAGCGTTGGCATCCGGCGCCAGCAAAGTGTACATCGAAGATGTGCGCGAAGAATTTATTACCGATTACATCTTCCCATTGATACGTTCCGGTGCAATTTACGAACGCAAATACCTGATGGGAACCAGTGTTGCCCGCCCGCTCATCGCCAAATTGCAGGTAAAAGTTGCCGAACTGGAAAACGCCGATGCCGTATCGCACGGTGCAACCGGCAAAGGGAACGACCAAGTACGGTTTGAACTGACCTACATGGCGCTCAACCCCAAACTGCAAGTGATTGCCCCCTGGCGCGAATGGGAAATCCGCAGCCGAGAAGACGCGCTGGCATACGCCGCCGAATACAACGTGCCCGTCACCGCCACCGAAAAATCCATTTACAGCCGCGACCGCAACCTGATGCACATCAGCCACGAAGGCGGCATTCTGGAAAACCCGTGGCTCGAACCGGAAGAAAGTATGTACATGCTCACCAACTCGCCGGAAAAAGCCCCGGACGAACCGGAATATGTCGAAATTGAATTTGTGTCGGGCATCCCCAAAAAAATCAACGGCACGGCAATGGGTCCCATCAGCATCATGTACACCCTCAACGATTTGGGCAGCAAACACGGCATCGGGCGCACCGATTTGGTTGAAAATCGGCTGGTCGGCATGAAAAGCCACGGCGTTTATGAAACGCCCGGCGTTTCCATCCTAATGGCGGCGCATCAGGCACTGGAAGAACTAACGCTCGACCGCGACACCCTGCATTACAAACAAATCCTCGCCTTAAAATATGCCGACATCGTGTACAACGGTCGGTGGTTTACCCCCCTGCGCGAAGCGATGGACGCCTTTGTGGACAAAACGCAAGAAAACAACACCGGCACCGTGCGCCTGAAACTGTATAAAGGCAACATCATCACCGTCGGGCGGCAATCGCCATACAGCCTGTACCGAGAAGATTACGCCACCTTCGGCGAAGAAGACGTTTACAACCAAAAAGATGCCGAAGGCTTCATCAAACTATTTGGCTTGCCGCTAAAAGTCCAAGCACTGGTGGATATTGACGGCTTCGGGCGCGGGCGGTATGCCGAACCCGATTACAGCAAATTCAAACGAGATTAATTTTGGAGATTGGTTAATTGGCGATTGGAGGTAATCTTCAATCGCCTTTTTTACCCTCAATTATAAAATGGCTGACACAATTATGGCATTGGAAAATAAATTTTTCAATACCGACTGCATTACCGGCGCCCCCAAACACATTCCCGACAATACCATAGACCTCATCATCACCGACCCGCCATACGGCATTAACGGCGATAGTCTGCACAAACATTACAACCGTGATGAAAAATTCGTCATTGACGGTTATGTTGAAGTTCCCGGTCAAAACTACAACCAATTTTCTCTAGCGTGGATAAAACAAGCGGAACGTGTTTTAAAACCCGGCGGCAGCATTTATATTGTTTCAGGATACACAAATTTAATCCATATTCTCAACGCCCTGCACCGAACATCTTTAAAAGAAATCAATCATATCATCTGGAAATATAATTTCGGCGTTTACACCAGAAACAAATACGTTTCGTCCCATTATCACATTTTGTATTATGTGAAACCCGGCAAAAAACCAACATTCAACACTTTTTGTCGCTATTCAGACAGCGAGCGAGATGCTGCCGGACACTCGTTAAATTATCAAGACAGAGAAGATGTATGGATTATCAACCGTGAATACAAACCCGGTCAAACCAAAAACAAAAATGAACTGCCCATAAAGTTACTGTCAAAAATGATATTATACAGCAGCAACGAAGGTGATTTGGTATGCGATTTTTTCTTGGGAAGTTTCAGCACCGCTAAAGTTGCCATCGGGTTAAATAGAGCCGCATGCGGATTTGAACTCAACAAAAATGCGTTTGAGCATAATTTAAAAGAAACATTGCAGTTAAACCCCGGATGGCTGTTACCAAGTCTAAAACAACCCCGGCAATTACGATTGTTCAATCAAGGCAAACCGTGGAAAACCGGCGAGAAAAATACCCTCATCGCCGAATACCAAATTTTAAAATCAGCCGGAAAAACCAAAAAAGCCGCCATCAATGAACTAACCCAAAAATACGGACGCGGCTATTTTTCGATATTGAATATTTTGAAAGGCGCAGGCTTATGACCGTATTCCTCGATTTGGCACAACAACTTGAACCGTATCTGGAAAAGATACCCACCCTATGGGATGGCAAGCAAGCCATTACCGAGATGAAAGACAGTGGATACCCGCATTGGCGACAAATGGAGTGGATTGGTTTTTACTTTCAATACCTGTGCGAAAAACACCTGCATCCAATTATGGAAATACCGGGCACACGCTACGGCAAAACAACGTTTGACGGCTTTATGGAAATCCCGTGGGATTTTAAAGCCCACGCTATGAACACCAGCAGCCACAAAATCATTGTCAACGACAGCGAAGCCATAGCCAATGCCCTAAATGAGTTTGGCGCAGTCGGATTAATTCTAGCCGCAGGTAAAGTAACTTATAACGACGAAAACAGAACTTTTCAACAATGGCATGATGCACTAAAAGGCAAACCCTCTGCATACGTGCAGAGAAACCGACAACGCGGCGCGTGGTCTCGGCTGCGAAAAACAGTTTTCGATTTACAACAAATCTCTTTCATCAAAATCACCGAAGATATGTTGCTGGAAAGTGGCTCATTCCAAACGAATTTCAGAAATTCAAACGGAAAACCGCGTCGCCAAAAATTAATGTTGAATTTGGAAAAAATAGACAACAATCTCCTTCACTTCATCGAATTTCCACGGAGGCGGAAATGAATCTCACCGGAAAAACCGCACTCATCACCGGTGCGTCACGGGGTATTGGGCGCGAAATTGCCCGGCAGTTTGCCGCCGCCGGGGCGAAAGTTGCCGTGCATTACGGGCACAACCGCGCTATGGCAGAAGAAACGCTCGCCGGGTTGAACGGCGACGGGCATTTGCCGGTGCAAGCCGACCTCACCGACCCCGCCGCCATCGAAACGATGGTCAATACTGTCATCGCGCATTTCGGCAAACTTGATATTCTGGTGAACAACGCCGGTATTTTTGAAAGCCACCCGCTTGACCGTGTGGATTATCAAACGTGGCAGGAAATATGGCTGCGTACCATCCAAACCAACTTACTCGGTGCGGCAAACGTTGCCTATTGCGCTGCGCGCCACATGATTGCCCGCGGCGGCGGAAAAATTATCAATGTGGGGTCGCGGGGGGCATACCGCGGCGAACCGGATGCACCCGCATACGGCGCCAGCAAAGCCGCCCTGCACGCAATGAGCCAATCGCTGGCGGTGCATTTGGGG
>CAYPNZ010000310.1:0-4204 GCA_964411845.1 uncultured Anaerolineaceae bacterium | reverse complement strand
GCAAACACTGGCACGCATTTTGGATGTACCCTTCTGCATTGCCGATGCCACCGCATTAACCGAAGCCGGGTATGTCGGGGAAGATGTGGAAAATATTTTGCTCCGCCTGATTCAAGCGGCGGATTATGATATTGAAAAAGCCGAAAAGGGCATCATCTATATTGATGAAATTGATAAAACCGCCCGCAAAGGCGACAACCCTTCCATTACCCGCGACGTTTCCGGCGAAGGGGTACAGCAAGCCCTGCTGAAAATTATTGAGGGCACCAAAGCAAATGTACCGCCGCAATCCGGGCGAAAGCATCCCCAGCAGGAATTTTTGCAAATTGATACCTCGAATGTGCTTTTTATCTGTGGCGGCGCATTTGATGATATTGACCGCATCATCGCCAACCGGGTGGGTGCCAAAACACAAATGGGTTTTCCGCAAGCACGCCCCACACTGGCAATTTCTCACAGCGACAAAGATAAATCGAAAATTTTGCAGCAAATCACCTCGGAAGATTTGGTGGAATACGGCTTAATCCCCGAATTTGTGGGGCGGTTGCCGGTACTCGTTACCGCCGATGCGCTGGACGAAGAATCGCTGATGCGCATTTTGGTCGAACCGAAAAACGCGCTGGTTAAACAATTCCAGCGGTTGTTCAAACTGGATAATGTGGAACTAACCTTTACCACCGATGCGCTGAAAGCGGCGGCATCGCTGGCATACAAACAGAAAACCGGCGCGCGCGGCTTGCGCACCATTATTGAAGATACCCTGCTGGATGTGATGTACGAAATCCCGTCCCGCAAAGAAATAAAGAAATGTGTTATCACTCGCGGCGCAATTTTGAACGAAGCGCCCCCGGAATTGTACGATGAATACGGGCGGCTGCTGGGTGATACACTCGACAAAGCCGCATAACCGAGTGACATCGTTTGCCAAAGCGCCTCAAACGGGGCGCTTTTTGGTTGCGGCATACTGTTGAAAATCAATTGACGCAAAACACCATAAAAAGTATACTGTATGGTAGTTTCACCGTTCGATACGGTTTTTTGCAATGATGCCACCGCTGCCGGCGAAAAGAAAACGGTAGCGGCACAAAAGTAAATGATACGTCATTGCGAGAGCGTAGCCCGCAGCAATTTCCCGTGCCTCATCGCCGGTGATTGCTTCGCCTTCGGCTCGCAATGACAACCCAATACCCGACCGTACCCTTAACCCGCAGATGCGAAAAATTTGGCATAACCGATTTTGGTTTAATTTAATAGCATTGATTGTTTTGCTGTTGGGCATGTCCGGCAGCGTAACGCAATCTGCCCGTGCCCAACAACCCGACAGTACCTTTCCCCCGGCGGTTGAAGCGCTTTTTCAACAATTGTCGCCGGAAGAACGGGTGGGGCAATTGTTTATGGTAACATACAGCGGCACCGAAATTTCTGCCGATAGCCCCATTGCTCAACTGGTGCGCGATTATCGCATCGGCGGGGTGTGGCTGCAACCGCAAAACAAACCGCTGCCCGCCGATGGCGTTGACCCCCGCCAAGCCACCCAAAATGTGGTCAGCCAATTACAAACCTTTGTTTTTGAACAGCGCACCGCTGCCCCAACGGTGGAAATTCCCCCGGCGCTTTCCGGCGCGGAAACAATTTCCGGAACCACGCCGATTACGGCATCGCTGGCATTCAGCCGGGCAACCACCGCCATCCCGTTGTTTATCGCGGTGGAAAACGGCGGCGACGGCTACCCGTACAGTTTCCTTTCGCCGGAATTGCCCGATGTTCCCAGCGGTATGGCGCTCGGCGCAACGTGGAAACCGGATAATGCCTTTCAGGTGGGCACCATTGTTGGGCAGCAATTGCACGCAATGGGCATCAATATGCTATTTGGACCTGTGCTCGATGTGCTGGACAAACCCAACACCGAAGTGCAGGGCATTGCCAATGTGCTTGCTTTCGGCGGCGACCCGTACTGGGTCAGCCGTATGGGGCGCGCTTATATTCGCGGCATTCACACCGGCAGCGAAAACCACGTGCTCACCATCGCCAGCCATTTTCCCGGCGCGGGCAGCATCGACCGCACCCTGAATCAAGATATTCCCACCATCCAAAAGTTGCTCAGCCAGTTGCAATTGGTGGAACTTTTTCCCTTTTATGCGGTCACTGCGGTGGATACCGCCGACCCCGCCGAAATTACCGACGGGTTGATGACCGCGCACATTCGCTACCGGGGTTTGCAAGGTAACATCCGCGATTTAACCAAACCCATCAGCCTCGACCCCCAAAACCTGCCCCAAATTTTAGATACACTCACCCCGTGGCGCACCGCCGGCGGCATTGTGGTCAGCGCCCCGCTGGAAGTGCCCGCCGTTACCAAAACATACAAAGTGAGCAACGGCGAATTCCCCGTGCGGCGCATCGCGCTGGATGCGTTTTTGGCGGGCAGCGATATGCTTTTGTTTGCCGGAAATGGCGGCACGATAGACAATCAAACGCAATTGGCGTATACTGTTTCGGCAATTGAATTTTTTGTGGACAAATACAATACCGATGCCGTTTTTCAGCAGCGGGTGGACGATTCGGTGCGCCGCATTTTGCAGGCGAAATTAGCGCAATACCCGAATTTTCAGCCGGACGAGGTGTTACCGTCGCCCGATGCGCTTTCGGCGCAGGCAGAAACGCCGGATACCCTGTTCGATATTGTGCGCAGCGGGGTAACGCTGGTTTATCCCGATGTCAATGAATTGGCAGACCGCATTCCCAGCCCCCCTTTGCGCGACGAATCCATCGTAATTTTTACCGATGACCGGCAAACACAGCGGTGTGATGCCTGCCCGGCTTTTTTCCTGCTGCCGCCCGATGCGCTGCGCACCGCAATTTTGAACCGTTATGGTCCCGATGCCAGCGACCAAATTACCGCCAACCAAATTAAAAGTTACACCTTCACCGACCTGATGAATACACTGTCGGGGAACGATGCTACCCAACTGAAAAACGGCGAAATTGAACGCGAATTGGGACGCGCCAGCTGGATTATTTTTGCCATGCTCGATGTCGCCCCGGATAAATATCCCAACTCGATGGCAGTGAAGGCTTTTTTGCGGCAGAACACCATTGACCTGCGCGACAAAAAAGTCATCGTGATGGCATTCGACGCGCCCACATATTTGGATAATACCGAAGTGAGCATTTTAACGGCGTATTACAGTTTTTACAATAAAACACCGCAGCACATCGAAGCCGCAGCACAGTTGCTATTTAAAGAATTCAGTCCGCAGGGGCATGCCCCGGTGAATGTGGATGCGGTGGAATATAAAATTCCCGAATTGCTGGAACCCGACCCCGAACAGGTGATTTTACTGGATTACGCCGAAGTTGCGCCGGAAGAAACCGCCACCACCGAACCTTCGCCCACGGTGACGGTGGAACCGGTTACCGAAGGCACGCCCGAACCCGTTGCCGTATCCATCCAAACCGGCGACCGGTTGGTTATCCGCACCGGGGTAATTGTAGATAAACTGGGCAACCCCGTGCCCGACAACACGCTGGTATCGTTCAACCGCGCCTACCCCAAAGAAGGGTTGGAATTGGCACCCATTACCGTGCCGACCGTCAACGGGGTGGCGCAAACAACCATCACCGTGGAACGGGAAGGAACGCTGGAAATTACCGCCGCCAGCGGCGATGCCACCCGCTCCGGCAAAATCATCATCGAAGGACCCTCCATCACCATTGAAACGCCCACTGCCACGGCAACCCTTACGCCCACCGCCACTCCGTCGCCCACCCCAACCGGTACACCGCTGCCCACAGCAACGCCCGTGCCCACGGCAACGCCCGTGCCCACGGCAACGGCTGCGCTGGCGCCGGTAAACGTGCCCCGGCAACCGACACTGGTTTTCAGCGATTTGTTATTGTCGCTGGTGGTGTTGTTCGGCGTGGGCACGGTTATTGTGCAGCGGTTTACCGCGCCGCAACTGCCGCTGGCAGAACGAATTTTTCCGGCACTGGTGGCGATTGCTGTCGGTTTGGCGGGGTATGTGCTGTACGGTATTTTTGCGGTACAACTGGCGGAAGTGAAAATAATTGGCGCATGGGTGCATCAAAACAGCCATACGCACTGGCTCACGCTGGTTATTTCGCTGTTGTTTGCGTTGTTGGGTTGGGGCGGGCTGGCGGGGTTCCGCCGCTTGCAGGGGCGGTATGCCGACCGGTTACGGCG
>CAYPNZ010000309.1:0-4232 GCA_964411845.1 uncultured Anaerolineaceae bacterium | reverse complement strand
GTATTGCGTAAAACGTAAAACGTGAAACGTGAAGCGTGACCGCTGACCACTGACCACTGATTGCTGACCGCTGACGGCTGACTGCAACCCTGAAACCTTGAACTTTGAACTTGAAACTTCAACCCCAAACCCATATAATCTCCGCTATGGACGCATACAGCCTTTACCTGCACATTCCGTTTTGCCGCAAAAAATGCACCTACTGCGATTTTAACACCTATGCCGAAATGGACGGCTCATTTGCCGCATATACCGCCGCCCTGTGCCGCGAAATCCGGCGAATGGGCGAATATCGCCGCCGCCCGCCGGTGCGAACCATTTTCATCGGCGGGGGAACGCCCACCGTGCTGACAATTTCGCAATTGTCGCAAATTTTGCAAGCGTGTTTTGCCGCATTTGACGTGCTGCCCGATGCGGAAATCACCAGCGAAGCCAATCCCGGCACGGTGGATGAGTCGTATCTGCGTGAATTGCTGGCACTGGGGGTGAACCGCCTCAGTTTCGGCGCACAAAGTTTCAACCCCGCCGAATTGACCATGCTGGGGCGCATCCATTCGGCAGACAGCATCGAAACAACGATTGCGGCGGCACGGCGGGCGGGTGGGCGCAATTTGAATATCGATTTAATTTACGGGCTGCCGAATCAGCAACTGCCGCATTGGCGACACACGCTGGAACGCGCCATCGCGCTGGGGGTGGAACATATTTCGCTGTACAGTTTGACGCTGGAACACGGCACCGCCCTGCGGGCGCAGGTGGTTCGCGGCGAGTTGCCGCCCCCCGACAGCGATTTGGCAGCGGATATGTATGAATTGGCGGATGTTCTGCTGGCAAAAGCGGGCTACCGGCAATACGAAATTTCCAACTGGGCAAAACCCGGCTATCGTTGCGAGCACAACTTAACCTATTGGCGCAATCAACCCTATTTGGGGATGGGACCCGGCGCACACAGTTTTGAAAATCACCGCCGGTGGTGGAATGTGCGCCACGTGCAAGCATATATTGATACCGTCTCGGCGCAAACCGAACCGCATCCGCACCCCGCGCTCGCCGATTTTGAAACGATTGACCGCCGGTTGGAAATGGGCGAAACGATGATGCTCGGCTTGCGGCTGACTGCGGCGGGCGTTTCGCGGGCGGATTTTTCGGCGCGGTTCGGCATGCCGCCGGAAGCGGTTTTCGGCACGGAGATAGCAAAATTAAAGGCGATGGGTCTGCTGGATGCAGATACCCACCGCCTGAAATTAACTGCTCCGGCGCGGTTGCTGGGCAATCGCGTTTTTGCGGAATTTCTGCCGGAATAACCGGGGGCGCGCTATTTGCTACTCGCCGTCATATCGTTTCAGCACCAGCACCACATTTTGCCCGCCGAAACCGAAGGCGTTCACCAGCGCGATATTGGTTTGCTGCCGGCGTGCCTGCAACGGCACATAATCCAAATCACATTCCGGGTCGGGGTCGGTGAGATTGATGGTGGGCGGAATGATGCCGTCGCGGAAAGAAAGCACCGCTGCCAACGCGGAAATTGCCCCCGCCGCACCGAGCATGTGCCCCACCATCGATTTGGTGGCGGGAATGGGGATTTTGTATGCCCGCTCGCCGAAAACTTCTTTAATGACTTTCGTTTCGGCGGCATCGTTCAGCGGGGTGCTGGTTCCATGGGCGAAAATCACATCCACATCGTCCGGCGTCAATCCCGTGCTTTTAAGCGCGCGTTTGGTGGCGCGAATGGCGCCGATACCTTCGGGATGCGGCGCGGTGAAATGGTAGGCATCGCCGGTTAGGCTGCCCCCCAGCACTTCGGCGTAAATTTTTGCGCCGCGCGCTTTGGCGTGTGCTTCCGTTTCCAGCAGCAGTACCACCCCGCCTTCACCGGAAACAAAACCGTCACGTTGGCGGTCAAAGGGACGGCTGGCAGCAGCAGGGTCATCGTTACGGGTGGAAATCGCCTGCATACGGGCAAATGCGGCGGTAATCAGCGGCGAAATGCCTGCTTCGGTGCCGCCCGCCAGCATCACATCCGCCTCGCCGCGTTGTAACATATGGTAGGCTTCGATGATGGCGTAATTGCCGCTGGCACACGCCAACGTAGACGTGAGCACCGGTCCCATTGCGCCCGTTTCAATAGAAACCAAACACGATGAAGCATTTGCCATCACGCTGGGAACCAAAAACGGTCCCACCGAGCGCGGACCTTTTTCGTACAGGGTCAATGTCGGTTTTTCCAACGTTGCCAGTCCGCCGCCGCCCGTATTGACGGTTACACCCACCATGTCGGCATTTTCCGGCGTAATTTCAAAATTCGCATCGGCAAGGGCTTGCCGTGCCGCCGCCACCGCAAATTGGGTGGAACGCACCATCCGGCGCGACATTTTGCGGCTCATATATTTTGTGGGGTCAAACTCTTTTACTTCGCAGGCTATTTTGCTGGCAAAATCGGTGGGGTCGAACGCCGTGATGATGTCTGCGCCCGAAACACCGTTCACCATATTTTCCCAAAAAGTCTCAACATCATTTCCAATGGGCGTAATCGCCCCTAATCCTGTGACAAAAACTCTGGTCATAGAGTCCCCTTTCCTCATTGCTCGGATTGACGTGTTTCTCGTTCGGCTTTTGCCGAAATCACACGGCAATAAAAATCCCCGTGTGCACCGTTATTGATAACACCGACACGGGGATTTAGTTTTGTTTTTTGCAGAATTATTCTTTTTCGCCTTTGGCAATTTTTTCCAGTTTTTTTACGGTTTCGCGGAAGGTAACTTTTGAAAGCCCCAGTTTTTCCTGCAATTTGTGATGCGGCATCCCGTCGCGGTAATCGCGGAAGGCGCTTGTCCAGCGCAGCATTTCAAATGAGGCGCCGTTGGGCAGTTGTGCCTCGTTTGCCGCATCGGTGAGCACATATTCCAAATTGCGCGGCGTGCATTCAAAAATGCGTTCTTTGGGACGATACGCCGCCAAATACCGTTCCAGTGTGGAAATCACTTCCGGCGACACGGGCAACCGGCGTTCTTTGTGAATGAAACGCGGGTCTTGATAGCGAATGAGCACGGTGGGATGCTCCGGGTCGCTCGTTTCAAAATCATCGGGGGTCAGCCGCATGCATTCCGCTTTTTTGATGCCCGTTTGCAGCAACAAATTTACCAGCAGATGCGGGCGGGGGTCGGGCTTTTTGCCGCGCAAATGCGATTCGGTCACTGCCAGCAGACGGTCAACTTCGGCATCCGTCAAAACAACCGGCAGCGGCGTGGTTATTTTTTGGTGAATGAGTTTGGCGGCAGGGTCAAACGGGGTAACGTGGATGGATGTGAGCCAGCCGAAGAAACTTTTTAGGGTGGTAACTCGCCGGGCATACGATTTTGAACTGCACGGCACACCGCGTTCATACTGCAGCCAATATAAAAACCGGTTCAATTCGTCCGTGCCCAATTTGCCGACGGGTGTATCTGCCCCGAGGAAACTTTGCACCAGCCGCAAATCGCCGCTGAAGGCTTTGACGGTATGCGGTGAAAATCCTTTGTCTTCCATGTATTTGCGGAACGCTTCGGCGGCTTGATGAAGGGATGAATCGCCGTGCAATCGTTCTCGCCGCGATGTCAGTGTTTCGGTGCCGGGAAAAATTACTGTTTGTGCATCTGCCATTTGAACCTCCTGTTATGCCGCTGCTTGACGGCAACCCATAACTTTCATTTGACATAAGTATAACACATAACATAATCATTGTCAAACTATGCGAATAATTTTCTGGGAAATGAGTACCGGGTTATGCCAGCCAGCGTTGCCGGCGGAGGTGATGCAGTATCAATGTTTCAAGCGGGGTATCGGTAGCGATGAGCGCGTAATTTATTTGGCGGCGCCGGCAGAAGCCGCGCAATTCGCTTTGCCACGTCTCAAATTCGCGGCGGTACAGTTTGCGCAGCGTGGCGTTAACGGTCACGTCGCGCCGGTTGCCCGTTTCCACATCCACCAGTTGGAAATCGCCCGCCAACGCCGGGTCAATCTCTTCGGGCGAAAGCACGTGCAACGCCGAAACTTCATGCCCGCGCTGCTGCAAAGCGTTAAAACCGGCGCGGTACGGTTCCGCCGAAAGGAAATCGCTGATGACAAATAGCAGCCCGGGGCGTTTGACCTGCCCGGCATACCGGGTAAACATCGCCGAAAGATGCGTTTCGCCGTCAGCCGATGCTGCCGCCAAAAATTCCAGCAAACGGGGCGTTGCCCGCCGGTGGCGTTCC